>NZ_JAAGPB010000410.1:0-7827 GCF_017104585.1 Burkholderia sp. Ac-20392 | reverse complement strand
GACTTCGTTTCGCTCGCGGAAACGCGCAGCTTTAGCCGGTCCGCCGAGCTGCGGCACGTGTCGCAGCCGGCGTTTTCGCGGCGCATCCAGGCGCTCGAGGCATGGCTCGCGACCGAACTGATCGATCGTTCGGTTTATCCGACGCGGCTCACGCAGGCCGGGCAGATCTTCTACGAACAGGCGCTGACGATGCTGTCGCAGGCGCACGAGGCGCGCACGCTGCTGCGCGGCCACGTCGGCGCGCCGGTGCCGACGATCGAGTTCGCGGTGCCGCACACGCTGTCGCTCACGTATTTCCCGCGCTGGCTGCAGCGGATCGAGGCGAAGATGGGCCAGGTCCACACGCGGCTGCGCGCGCTGAACGTGCACGACGCGGTGCTGTCGCTCGTCGAGGGCGGCTGCGATCTCGTGATGGGCTACCACCACCCGAGCCATCCGGTCGCGCTCGACCCGGCGCGCTACGACATGCTGATCCTCGGCAGCGAGCCGATCAGCCCGTTTTCGGCGCCGGGCCGCGCGGGGCGGCCGCGCTATACGCTGCCCGGCACGGCCGATGCGCGTGTGCCGTACCTGTCATATACGCCGAACGCGTATCTCGGCCGGATGACGGAGGTCATCGTCGCGAATGCGACGACACCGCTGTTCCTCGATCGCGTCTATGAAACCGACATGGCCGAAGGGCTGAAGGCGATGGCGCTCGCGGGCCACGGCATCGCGTTCCTGCCGCACAGCGCGGTCGAGGATGCGGTCGCGGGCGGCCGCCTGATCCGGCTCGACCGGTCGGTGCGTGGCGGCGCGTACCCGTTCACGCTGACGATGGAGATCCGGCTGTACTGCGACAAGCTCGCGCTGCAGGGCGACGATCCGCGGCAGAAGCTCGTGCGTGCGCTGTGGGACGTCGTGCGCGACGAACTGCGCGAAACCGCGGGCTAATCGCGGGTTAACCGTGGGCGGTTAACCGCGACCGCGCGGGCCGGCCGGCTGTCGACGAGCTTGCGCCGCCTGTCGGGCGGCTGTCCGGCGGCCCTCCCGCATCCAGGAAACACGATTTTTCACGCACGCGATGCACGATCGATCGCGTGCGTTCTTGCGCAAATCGACCGCAGATTTGCGAAAAATCGCGATCATGCAAGAAACGCATAATCGAATAAGCAAACGGCATTGGATAAAAAAAACGGGTTTTTCGACAATGTGCGCACCTGTTGACCGTTGGAGCATCCATGTCTTCGCAATTGCAGTCCATCCCGTCCTACCTGCACGCCGACGATCTCGGCCCGTGGGGCAACTACCTTCAGCAAGTCGATCGCGTCGCGCCGTACCTCGGCTCGCTGTCGCGCTGGCTCGAAACGCTGAAGCGCCCGAAGCGCATCCTGATCGTCGACTGCCCCATCGAGCTCGATAACGGTACCGTCGCGCACTTCGAAGGCTATCGCGTGCAGCACAACGTGTCGCGCGGCCCGGGCAAGGGCGGTGTGCGTTACCACCAGGACGTGACGCTGTCGGAAGTGATGGCACTGTCCGCATGGATGTCGGTCAAGAACGCGGCCGTGAACGTGCCGTACGGCGGCGCGAAGGGCGGTATCCGCGTCGACCCGCGCAAGCTGTCGCGTGGTGAGCTCGAGCGCGTGACGCGCCGCTACACCAGCGAAATCGGCATCATCATCGGCCCGAACACCGACATCCCGGCGCCGGACGTCAACACCAACGAACAGGTGATGGCGTGGATGATGGACACGTACTCGATGAACCAGGGCCAGACGTCGACCGGCGTCGTGACCGGCAAGCCGATCGCACTCGGCGGTTCGCTCGGCCGCAAGGAAGCAACGGGCCGCGGCGTGTTCGTCGTCGGCAGCGAAGCGGCGAAGAAGAAGGGCCTCGAGATCGAAGGCGCACGCATCGCGGTGCAGGGCTTCGGCAACGTCGGCGGCATCGCGGCGAAGCTGTTCCAGGAAGCGGGTGCGAAGGTGATCGCGGTGCAGGATCACACGGGCACGATCTACCAGCCGGCCGGCCTCGATTCGAACAAGTTGCTCGACCACGTCGCACGCACGGGCGGTGTCGCGGGCTTCGAAGGCGCGGAGCCGATGCCGAATGACGAGTTCTGGACCGTCGAAACCGACATCCTGATCCCGGCGGCACTGGAAAACCAGATCACCGAGAAGAACGCAGGGAAGATCCGCACGAAGATCATCGTCGAAGGCGCGAACGGCCCGACGACGACGGCGGCGGACGACATCCTGACCGCGAACGGCGTGCTGGTGATCCCGGACGTGATCGCGAACGCGGGTGGCGTGACCGTGTCGTACTTCGAATGGGTGCAGGATTTCTCGAGCTTCTTCTGGACGGAAGACGAGATCAACCACCGTCTCGAACGCGTGATGCGCGAAGCGTTCTCCGGCGTGTGGGCAGTCGCGGAAGAGCACAAGGTGTCGGTGCGTACAGCAGCGTTCATCGTTGCGTGCAAGCGCATCCTGATGGCGCGCGAAATGCGCGGCCTGTACCCCTGATCTGCGGTTGCCGATTTCAGATCGGTTGACTACGATCAATCCATGACGCAATCCATCCGGTTGCGTGCATGAACCCTCGCGGGCGGTGCCGAATCCGGTACCGCCCGCGCGCGCATTCAGGCGCCGGAAGAGTGCCCGAAGCCGGGAGGAAGGCTTCGTACAGCGCGATTCGGAGTGCGGTAAACAACCAGTACTTTCAAAAATATTACTTTGATACACTGGCGCGGGTTTTAGCCAAGGAGATGACCAAAATGAAATACCAAAAGGCAGTCCTGATGTTCGCGGCGCTTTGCGCGTTCGCAAGTGGCGCGCATGCTCAGGAGACGGGCACGCTGAAGAAGATCAAGGACACGGGCGTGATCGCGCTGGGCCACCGCGAATCGTCGATTCCGTTCTCCTACTATGACGACAAGCAGCAAGTGGTCGGCTATTCGCGTGACTTCCAGATGAAGGTGGTCGACGCGGTGAAGAAGAAGCTGAACCTGCCGAACCTGCAGGTGAAGAACATCCCGGTCACGTCGCAGAACCGCATTCCGCTGGTGCAGAACGGCACGGTCGACATCGAGTGCGGCTCGACGACGAACAATCTCGACCGTCAGAAGCAGGCAGCATTCTCCGACACGATCTTCGTGATCGGCACGCGCCTGATGACGAGGAACGATTCGGGCATCAAGGACTTCGCGGACCTGAAGGGCAAGACGGTCGTGACCACCGCCGGCACGACGTCCGAGCGCCTGCTGCGCGCGATGAACAACGAGAAGCAGCTGGGCATGAGCATCATCAGCGCGAAGGATCACGGCGATTCGTTCCAGACGCTGGAAACCGGCCGTGCCGCCGCGTTCATGATGGATGACGCACTGCTCGCGGGCGAGCGCGCGAAGGCGAAGCAGCCGGGCAACTGGGTGATCGTCGGCACGCCGCAATCGCAGGAAGCGTACGGCTGCATGATGCGCAAGGACGATCCGGCATTCAAGAAGGTGGTCGACGACGCGATCGTGGAAGTCCAGAAGTCGGGCGAAGCCGCGAAGATCTACGCGAAGTGGTTCGAGAACCCGATCCCGCCGAAGGGGCTGAACCTGAACTTCCCGCTGTCCGATTCGATGAAGAAGCTGTACGCGAACCCGAACGACAAGGCGCTCGACTGACCGCACGGCCGTTGATGCAGAAATGACGCTAATGAGACGGAAGAGGCCCCGCTTCTTCCGTCTCTTTTTGCTGGAGTCTTGCCCATGTCTTACCACTGGAACTGGGGCATCTTCCTGAGCCCCGTATCGACCGGCGAGCCGACGACTTATTTCGGATGGCTGATGTCCGGCTTCTGGGTGACCATCGAAGTGTCGCTCGTTGCCTGGGTCATCGCGCTGATCGTCGGTTCGCTGTTCGGCGTGCTGCGCACCGTGCCGAACAAATGGCTGTCCGCGATCGGCACCCTGTACGTGTCGATTTTCCGGAACATTCCGCTGATCGTGCAGTTCTTCGTCTGGTATCTCGTGATACCGGAGCTGCTGCCTGCGTCGATCGGCACCTGGATCAAGCAGCTGCCGCCCACCACGCAGTTCTTCACCGCGTCGATCATCTGTCTTGGCCTGTTCACGGGCGCACGCGTGTGCGAACAGGTGCGCTCGGGGATCAACGCGCTGCCGAAGGGCCAGCGCGCCGCCGGCCTCGCGATGGGTTTCACGCAATGGCAGACGTACCGCTACGTGCTGCTGCCCGTTGCGTACCGGATCATCGTGCCGCCGCTCACGTCGGAATTCCTGAACATCTTCAAGAACTCCGCCGTCGCGTCGACGATCGGCCTGCTCGATCTGTCCGCGCAAGCGCGCCAGCTCGTCGACTACACCGCGCAGACCTATGAGTCGTTTATCGCGGTGACGCTCGCGTACGTGATCATCAACCTCGTCGTGATGTCGTTCATGCGCTGGATCGAAGGCCGCACGCGGCTGCCCGGCTATATCGGAGGCAAGTGATGCATCAGTTCGACTGGAGTAGTATTCCCGGCGCGCTGCCGACGCTGTGGACGGGGGCGGTCGTCACGTTCCAGATCACGCTGATCGCGATCGTGGTCGGGATCGTCTGGGGCACGCTGCTGGCGCTGATGCGGCTGTCGGGCGTGAAGCCGCTCGCGTGGTTCGCGCAGGCCTACGTGACGGTGTTCCGCTCGATCCCGCTCGTGATGGTGCTGCTGTGGTTCTTCCTGATCGTGCCGCAGCTGCTGCAGGGCGTGCTCGGGTTGTCGCCGACGATCGACATCCGTCTCGCCTCGGCGATGGTCGCGTTCTCGCTGTTCGAAGCCGCGTATTATTCCGAGATCATCCGCGCCGGCATCCAGGCGGTGCCGCGCGGGCAGGTGAACGCCGCGTTTGCGCTCGGCATGAACTACGCGCAGGCGATGCGCCTCGTGATCCTGCCGCAGGCGTTCCGCGCGATGGTGCCGCTGCTGCTCACGCAGGCGATCGTCCTGTTCCAGGATACGTCGCTCGTGTACGTGATCAGTCTCGCGGACTTCTTCCGCACGGCGGCCAACATCGGCGATCGCGACGGCACGACCGTCGAGATGGTTCTGTTCGCCGGTGCATGCTATTTCGTGATTTGCTCGTTGGCGTCTGCACTCGTCAAGGGTCTCCAGAAAAAGGTCACAAGATGATTTCCATCAAGAACGTTTCGAAGTGGTACGGCCAGTTTCAGGTTCTCACCGACTGCACGACCGAAGTCAAGAAAGGCGAAGTGGTCGTCGTGTGCGGCCCGTCGGGTTCGGGTAAATCCACGCTGATCAAGACCGTGAACGGCCTCGAGCCGTTCCAGCAGGGCGAGATCCTCGTGAACGGCCAGTCGGTCGGCGACAAGAAGACGAACCTGTCGAAGCTGCGCTCGAAGGTCGGGATGGTGTTCCAGCATTTCGAGCTGTTCCCGCACCTGTCGATCACCGAGAACCTGACGCTCGCGCAGGTCAAGGTGCTCGGCCGCGGCAAGGATGAAGCGAACGAGAAGGGCATGAAGCTGCTCGACCGCGTCGGCCTGAAGGCGCATGCGCACAAGTTCCCGGGCCAGCTGTCGGGCGGCCAGCAGCAGCGAGTCGCGATCGCGCGCGCGCTGTCGATGGATCCGATCGCGATGCTGTTCGACGAGCCGACGTCCGCGCTCGACCCCGAGATGATCAACGAAGTGCTCGACGTGATGGTCGAACTCGCGCAGGAAGGGATGACGATGATGGTCGTCACGCACGAGATGGGCTTCGCGAAGAAGGTCGCCCATCGCGTGATCTTCATGGACAAGGGCGCGATCGTCGAGGACGACCGCAAGGACGATTTCTTCTCGAATCCGAAATCGGAACGCGCGAAGGACTTCCTCGCGAAAATCCTGCACTGAGCGTTCGCGCTTGTCGGCGCGGCAAGTGCGCCGATACGAAAACCGCCCGGCCGAGCGCCGGGCGGTTTTTTTTCGTCCGTCGCCGGCGGGCGTTACCAGCTGTAGCGGTAGCCGACCTGCCCGACGATGCCGCGCCGGTAGTCGCCGCCGATGTTGCGCGCGATCTTCGCGTTCGCGTACAGCTCGCCCGACTTGCCGAAGCCCGCGGTCACGCCGACGCCGAGCTCGTACCACGTGCGGCCGAGGTGCGTCGCGAACGGCGTGCCGCCGACGACGGTCTGGCCCGGCGACAGGAAGTCGTGCAGCACGTCGGCCGTGAAGTACGGCGTGGCGGCGCCGCCGCCCGAATCCGACTGGAGGTTCGGCCGGAAGATGCGCACGCCGACGCGGCCGCGCAGCGCGTTCGTCGTCGTACCCGATACCGCCGAGACGTTGTCGTTGAACCCGTTCAGCTTCAGGTACTGATACATCAGCTGCGCCTGCGGCTCGACCGCGACCGGCAGCGCGCCGATCGCGAACGGCTTGCCGACTTCCTGCGACAGCGCGACGCCGAAGCCGTTCTGCGACGCCTCGTTGCCGTAGCTGTCGCGATAGCGGTTGCCGTAGTGCGTGACCTGACCGACGCTGTCGAAGTACGTGCCGTCGGACAGGTACTTCGTCCAGTAGCCGCCGATGCTTTGCGCGTGCATTTCGACCGAGCCCGTCGACGTCGACAGGTTGGCCGTATCGGCGCGCGCCATGTCGCTGAAGCTCGCGTTCGACACGCCGATGCTGGCCGTCACGCCCGCATGCGTGCTGCCGCCGCCGTTCGGTGCCTGGTCGAGCGTCCAGTCCTTGCCCAACTGCGCGAAGAACGTGCGCTCGTCGGCGGCGAAGCGGCCCGCATTCGCGTCGAGACTCTGGCCGCCGATGCGCCCCCACACGCCGTCGCGATTGCCGGGCTGCTGCTTTTCGAGGTTGTAGATGTCGCCGACGCGCTCGTGCAGCTTGCCCAGTGTCGAGAAGCCGTAGTCGGCGTTGAGCAGCGGCGTGAGGGCATAGCCCGACACGCCGGGGCGATACGCGAGCGTGCCGCCGTTGCCATTCCCGTTGCCGCCTCCATCGCCGCCGCCGGACGGGTGGATCGGGTCGCCCGGGTCCGACGGATCGAGTTGCGACCGCAGGTACCAGCCGTTCGCGTCGCTCTGCCCGCCGCGATAGAGCCGGTATTCGTACGCGCCCGCCTGCACGGGGCCCGCGAGCTGGAACGCCGATGCGGTGGTCGTGCCGCCGTTGGCCGTGACGACCACCGGAATCCCGTCGCCCTTCGTCTGCGCGCCGGTGCCGGCCGTGTTGGCGATCTTCAGGCCCGTCGTGCCGCTCGCGGCGCCGCCGTTCACGATCACCCGGTCGGTCGGCGACGCGTCGGCGCCGAGGAACGTGTTGAGCGCGATCGTGCCGCCGTTGCCGACGTAGCTGCCGGTCGTCAGCGTCTTGTAGCTGCCCGTGAGCGTCGGCGAACCGGTCGGCGCGGCGAACGCGACCAGGCCCGCGTTGTTCAGGCTGCTCAGCACCGAGCTGCCCGTCATGCGCCACGTGCTGGTGTTGTCGACAGACAGCGCGACCGGGTCGATCTTGCCGGCCAATGTCGTGCCGTTCGCGAGGAACACGTTGCCGGTGCTCGATGCGTCGGAGACGATGTCGCCGGCTAGGTTCACGGCCGATGCGGTGAAGGTGGCGTGGCTGCCGTTCGACAGGTCGAGCAGCGTGCCGTTGCCGGCCGTCACGACCGTACCGTTGCGCACGGCGATGTCGGCCGTGCCGCCGCGCGCAGCGAAGGCCGGCCCGGTAGCGGACGTGACGCTGTCGCCGTCGACGAGCACCGAGCTCGTCGCGCCGTTGGCGAGCGTATCGGACGTCAGCACGCCGGCCGTCGCGCCCTTGAGCGTCGTGCCGGTCAACGCGAGCACGC
>NZ_JAAGPB010000409.1:0-7643 GCF_017104585.1 Burkholderia sp. Ac-20392 | reverse complement strand
GCTGCACGACGAGCGTCCAGAACAGTGCGTACAGCGCGGTGAGCCCGAGCATCGCGCCGAACGGCACGTAGATGTCGCGCGCGTTCATGCCCGGCGGCGTGATGTACCAGATCGCCAGGATGATGCCGACGCTCGATACGATCTGCGGCAGCGGGAACAGCGGCGAACGGTACGGGCGCGGCAGGTCCGGACGACGAATCCGCAGCATCACGACCGACGCGGTGACGAGCAGGTACGCGGTGCCCCACGCACAGGTCGCGGCGAGCACGAGGTGCAGGATGCTGTCGAGATTGCCGTTGATCAGCCACGCGTGGAAGATCGGCACGATCGCCGCGGCGACGATGCCGACCACCGGCGTCTTGAAGCGTGGGTGCAGGTACGCGAAGCAGCGCGGCAGCGCCCCGTCGATCGCCATCCCGTACAGGATGCGCGGCAGCCCGGCCATCAGCGTGTTGATCGTCGCGGCGCCTGCGCACAGGAACGCGATGCCGAACCAGATGCGGCCGAAGGGCCCGAGCACCTGCAGCGCGAACGCGGGAATCGCGCCCGGCGTGTCGAGCAGGTGCGTGAGGCCATCGGGGCTCACCGGCACGTTCGCGACCTGACGGCGGATCGCCGCGCCGTACAGGAACATGCAGATCGCGACGCCGACGAGGCCGAGCGCCATCGCGCGCGGAATCGTCTTGCCCGGCGACTTCATTTCCGGCGCGAGCGGCGTGACGAACTCGCAGCCGACGAACATGAACATCGCCATCCCGACCAGCGACAGCACGGCCGGAATCGACGTGCCGACCTCCGAGCCGCCGAACCAGCCGTCGAGATGCACGGCCGGCGCGGCCGCGAGCCCGAGAATCCCGAAGATCATCAGCGACAGCCACATGCCGGCCGTCAGCACGATCTCGAGCTTGCTGAACACCTTGATGCCGATGATGTTGGTGATCGCGAACGTGACGACGAGGCCGACGCCGACGAGCCACGAGCTGTTGTGCTTCTCGAACGCCGCATTCAGCGATTCGAAATTGACGAGCGCCATGATGCCGCTCAGGATCGTTTCCGCCGTGCCGGCGAACACGTGCACGAGGAAATACGCGGAGATCGTACCGGTGATCGCCCAGAAGCGGCCGAGCCCGCACGACAGGTAATCGTAAACCGAGCCGGCCGTCGGCAGCATCGCGGCGGCTTCGGAGAAGGTCGTCGCCTGCGCCTGCATCATCACGAACGCGATGATCATCGCGACCGCGAACGCCCAGCCGCCCATTCCGAAGCCCGACGTCGCGGTGAGGATCACCGGGCTTGCCATGATGAGGCCGACGGCGCTCGCCAGCGCGGTCGGAAAGCCGACCGCACCCGCCTTCAGCGCCGTGCCGCCACCCGCTTCAGCCGGCGTGCCGGCGGGCGTATCGCCCGCTGCGCCGGTAACTCCAGACCATCCCGACATCCTTGTCTCCTTCCTGTGTCGACCCTGGCCGCCGCTTCGTCGGCGGCCGGGGTTCCATGGCTATGCGGTCGGTCCGGGGCGGCGCTTCAGCGCTTCGATACCCGGGCCCCCTTGTCGATCACACCTTGATCCGATGTCGAAAAAATACGCAGGCAAAATAATCCGGTCATAGCGCAAATCGGCAAACCGGCGGCAGCCGCGCTGCCCGCCGCCGGCATGCCGTCACGCGATCACGCCATCACGCGAACGGCACGGCCTCGAAGCCCGCCGCGAGCGCGTCGACGATCCGGTCGAGCTGCTCGCGCTGGATCACGAGCGGCGGCGACAGGATGATCTTCGTGCCGACCGGGCGCACCATCACGCCGTTTTCGCGCGCGACTTCCGCGACCGCGTTCGCATAGCCGGACAGCGGATCGATCGGCTCGCGCGTGTCCTTGTTCGCGACGAGGTCGAGCGCGAGCATCAGCCCCTTGCCGCGCACCTCGCCGACCGCCGCGAAGCGTTCCGCGAACGGCTTCAGCGCTTCGAGCAGATACGCGCCCTGCTTCGCCGCGTTCGCCGGCAGGTCTTCCTTCACGACGATGTCGAGGCTCGCGATCGCGGCCGCGCAGGCGACCGGGTGGCCCGCATACGTGTAGCCGTGCATGATCGCGCCGCCGAAATCGGCATTCGCGGCGAACGCATCCTCGATCCGCGCGTTCACGACCGTCGCGCCGAGCGGCACGTAGCCCGACGAGATCCCCTTCGCGAGACACATGATGTCCGGGCGCACGCCCCAGCCGCGGCTGCCGAACATGCTGCCGCTGCGGCCAAAGCCCGTCACGACTTCGTCGGCGATCAGCAGCACGCCGTAACGGTCGCACACCTCGCGCACGAGCGGCCAGTAGTTGGCCGGCGGCACGATCACGCCGCCCGCGCCCTGGATCGGCTCCGCGATGAACGCGGCGACCGTGTCGGGGCTCTGGAACTGGATCTCGCGCTCCAGCATTTCCGCGCAGATCCGGCCGAGTTCCTCCGGATCCTGCGTGAACGGGTTGCGGTACAGCCACGGCGTCTCGACGTGGAAGCAGCCCGGCAGGTTCGGCTCGTAGTTGCGGCGGAACACCGTGTTGCCGTTCACCGACGCACCGCCGAAGTGCGTGCCGTGATAGCCCTGCTTCAGCGAGATGAACTTGGTGCGGTCGGCCTGGCCGCGCACCTTCCAGTACTGGCGCGCGATCTTCAGCGCGGTCTCGATCGAATCGGAGCCGCCCGAGCTGAACAGCACGCGGCGCATGCCTTCCGGTTCGAGCAGGTCGATCACCTTCTTCGACAGCTCTTCCGCGCGCGGATGCGAAATGCCGTCGAACAGCTGGAAGTATTCGAGCTCGTCGAGCTGGCGCACGATCGCGTCCTTCACTTCCCGGCGGTTGTGGCCGACGTTCACGTTCCACAGGCCCGCGACGCCGTCGACGAGCTTGCGCCCCTCTTCATCGAATACATAGCAGCCGTCGCCGCGCACGATGCGGATCGGCTTGCGCTGCTTCATCTCGTTCGGGTGCACCATCGGATGCCAGAATTTCGCTTCGTTGTAGCTCATTGCAGTCTCCACTGTCGGATCGTTTGTACCGGAGTCGTTCGGGTTCCGGATTCGGGGGTCATGCCGCACGTCAGTGCGCGATGCAGACGGATTTGGTTTCGGTGAAGCCTTCGATCGCGTACTGGCCGAATTCGCGGCCGATGCCCGATTGCTTGTAGCCGCCGAACGGCATCGACGGGTCGAGCGGGATATGGCAGTTCACCCACACGGTGCCGGCCTCGATCTGCGGCACGAGGTTCATCACGCGTTTCAGGTCGTTGCTCCAGATGCTCGCGGCGAGGCCGTACGGCGACGCGTTCGCGAGGCGCACCGCGTCGGCCGCATCGTCGAACGGCACGACGACGATCACCGGGCCGAACACTTCGTCGCGCACGATCGCGCTGTCCGGATGCGGATCGGCGATCACGGCCGGCTTCACGTAGTAGCCGGGCAGGTCGTCGGCCGGCGTGCCGCCCGCGAGGAACGTCAGGCCCGCGCGGCGCGCGCCTTCGATGTGCTGGACGACCTTGTCGCGATGGTGCGCGGAGACCAGCGGATTGATCTGCGCGGTCGTGTCGAGACCTGCGCCGAGCTTCATCGACTGCGCGACGCCCGCGAGGCCGTCGGCGAGCTGCGCGAACTTGCTGCGGTGCACATAGATCCGCGATGCGGCCGCGCACACCTGCCCCTGGTTGAAGAACGCGCCGGCGGCGACGCCGTCGAGCGCCTGTGAAACGTCGATGTCGTCGAGCATCACGATCGGGTTCTTGCCGCCGAGCTCCAGCGAGAAGCGCGTCATGTTCTGCACGGCTGCCGCGCCGACCAGCTTGCCGGTCGCGGTCGAGCCCGTGAACGAGATCTTCGCGATCGACGGGTGGCTCGCGAGCGCGGCGCCGCACACGCGGCCGCCGGTGACGACGTTGAACACGCCGGGCGGCACGCCGGCTTCGAGCGCGAGTTCGGCCAGGCGCAGCGCGGTGAGCGGCGTTTCCGGCGACGGCTTCAGCACGATCGTGCAACCGGCCGCGAGCGCGGGAATCAGCTTCCACACGGCGATCATCAACGGGAAATTCCACGGCACGATCGCGGCGACCACGCCGACCGGCTCCTTGCGCGTATAGGCCGTATAGCGTGCGCCGGGCGGGAACGGGATCGACACGTCGAGCGTCTGGCCGGTGATCTTGGTCGCCCAGCCGGCCATGTAGCGCACGTATTCGACGCTCGCGCCGACCTCGATCGCGCGCGACACGTGGATCGACTTGCCCTGGTTCAGCGTTTCGAGCTGCGCAAGCGTTTCGGCGTCGCGCTCGATCAGGTCGGCGAGTTTCAGCAGGATGCGTTCGCGGTCGGCCGGGCGCAGGCCGCTCCACACACGGGTGTCGAATGCGTGCTTCGCGCTGGCGACCGCGCGGTCGACGTCGCGTTCGTCGGCGTCCGCGACCGTCGCAAGCCGCTCGCCCGTCGCGGGGTCGTACACGTCGAGCCGCGCGGCCGCGTGTGCGGGCTGCATTTCACCGTCGATGAAGAGGCCGAAGTCGCGCGCAACGAAGGTGCGCACGGTGTCGCTGACGGCGACGAAATTCGTGGTGCTCATGGGCGTCTCGATGATTGTCGTGGCTGGACCGCATGCGCACGGGCACGCGGGCGTCGTTCCACTGTATCGACGAGGGTTCGCGCCCGGTGAGCGCAAATTGGCAGCGCGTGGGCGCTGAAGGGGCGGGTTCGAACCCCGCGGGATGGCTTGCGGTCGGCGCGAACGGCCGGCCCGGGAGCGACGCCGGTCAGCCGCTGACGCTCATGCAGCCCGCCGGCCCAACCAGTTCGTTTTCCTTCGCACTCCCGGATGTAAACAAGCAAAAGCTGGCGCCGAGGTCGCTTTCGAATTCCATCAGGAAGTCCAGCCGGCCGTCGCGATCGAGGTCGCCCGCCCAGACCAGCGATGCGCTGAACGGCGGCGAGCTGCCGCCAAAGTCATGCAGGACCGACCGCTTGCCGTCGCCTTCGACAATCACCGCCCCGGATACCGTGTGGCGCAGTGCGTACCGGCGGCCGTGAAAACCGAAGCGCAGCGGGCCGGCGCCCGGCTCGATCGCCCTTCCGTTTTTCGGGAACGTCAGGTTCGCCGCGTCGACCTTGCCCGACCTGAGCGACTTGCAACGGAACAGCGCCACGGCTTTTCCGAGGTTTGACTGGATGTCGACGATGTCGCCGCCCGGTTCCGACGGTTCGAACCGGACGCTTGCCGGCGCGAGCTTCCAGCGGTTCCCGACCGGTATCAGCCCGAGCCACCCGCCACCAGCATGGTCACCGGCCTCACCGACGTCGTCCGGCGCAACCCGGGTCGGTTGCAACACGAGGCAAGGATCGGGTTCACTCTCTTGCGCGAACGCCGTCGAGGCCGCGGAGGCCCCCAGCAACACGAGCAGCACGGCCAGCAGCGCTTTGGTATTCATGAATCGGCGATCGCGAAGGTTCGAATTCCGGACCGCAATTATCCGACGAATTACAGGAACAGCGCCCCGACCAGTTCCGTGCGGTTCGACACGCCGAGCTTGCGGTACATGCGCATCAGGTGCGTCTTGACGGTCGGCTGGCCGAGCGCGAGATCGCGGGCGATCTCCTTGTTCGAAAGGCCGTCGCGCACGAGGCGCGCGACCTGCTCCTCGCGGTAGGTCAGCCGCTCCTCGCAGCCGATCCGGTGGATCCCGCTCCGCACACGCAGCAGCGGGCTCAGCGCGGCTTCGGCCACGGGCTGCAGCCGCGCGAGCGCATCGATCTCGCCGGGCGCGAACCGCCCGGCCCTGCTGTTGCCGGCCGCACCGTCGCGCGTTTCACCCGCCCCGAAGCGCAGCAACGAGAACGCACCGACCGTCCGGCCCGCGTCGCGCAGCCAGATCTCGACGACGTCGGCCACGTCGTGCCGTCGCAGGAAACGGGTCCAGTACGCGGATGCGTCGCGTCTTTCGTCAGGCAATTGGGACGCGAGCGTGACGACCGCGCGTTCGCCTGCCGCGCAGCGCGACGGATGCAGCGGGTCGAGCATCCGGTAGCGCGCGACATAGGTGCGATGCATCGATTCCGGCATCCCGAACAGCTCGAAATCGGCCGGTTCGCCGCTCTGGTCGAGCCGGTAGAACACGATCGCGGACGGGCTCGCAAACGCGTCGAACGCGTCCACGCACGCGCGCAGTGCACGTGACCAGTCGGCGGCGGCCGGATCGGCGGGAACGGATGGGGTCGGCATGGTGGGATCGGCTGGCGAGCGAACGCATCGAAGATCGAAGTTCGGGCCAGCCTACCGGCGCCGAAAAGCGCCGGTGAGCACAAATCGGCAAATCGTCCCGGCCCGGCCGGCATGGCGGGTTCGACCGGGACGAGGTAGGCGCGCGACGGGTCGCGCCGCTTTCAGCGTGCGTTCGCGGCGAACGTGTCGCAGGCGCTCAGCTCGCCCGATTCCATCCCGCGCTTCAGCCAGTACACGCGCTGGTCGCTGGTGCCGTGCGTGAAGCTTTCCGGCACCACGTAGCCCTGCCCTTGCTGCTGCAGCCGGTCGTCGCCGATCGCAGCGGCCGCCTTCAGCCCCTGCTCGAAATCGCCGGGTTCCATCAGCCGCTGGTTCGCACGCTGCGCGTTGTTCGCCCACACGCCGGCGAAGCAGTCGGCCTGCAGTTCCATCCGCACCGACAGTGCGTTCGAGTGCGCCTGGCTCGCTCGCCGGCGCGCGGCATCGACCTTGTCGGAAATGCCGAGCAGGTTCTGCACGTGATGGCCGACTTCGTGCGCGATCACGTAAGCCTGCGCGAAATCGCCGCCCGCGCCGAAGCGCTTGCGCAATTCGTCGTAGAAACCGAGATCGATATAAACCTTGCGGTCGCCCGGGCAGTAGAACGGCCCCATCGCCGTCTGGCCCGTGCCGCATGCGGTCGGCGTCGAGTTCGTGAACATCACGAGCGTCGGCGGCTGGTATTGCGCATGCAACTGGGTCGAGAAAATGCCCGTCCACGTGCGCTCGATATTGCCGAGTACCTTGCGCGTGAACACCGCGCCCGGTTCGTTCGCCGCCGCACCCTGCCGCTGGCCCGGCGCGGGCTGCGCCTGCTGCTGGCGGCCCTGCAGCGCCGATGCGCCTTCGAGTATCACGCGCGGGTCGATCCCGAAGAAATACGATGCGGCGAACGCAACCACGATCGTGCCGATGCCGATCGTCGCACCGCGCCCACCGCCGAACCCGCCGGCGCCGCGTCGATCCTCGACGTTCGTGCTTTCCCTTTCGTCGTCCAGCCTCATAGCCGGCCCTCCCTGTTCTTGTCGATGGTCCGGCGCGCGAGCGCGCCACCGGGCGATAAGTTGTCGTGGCACGATCCTCGGCCGATGCAGCGCGCGCGTGGGGTGCGCGCTCATGCCGGGATCGCCGGCCTGCCGCTCCGCTCGCACGACGGAATCAGCCGGCCGATGTGCCGCGCGTCGATGCGCGGCCTGCCCGCGCTATTCTGCCGGGCTTTCGTGACTTATCGCAAAAATGTGGAGGATAGAGCGATTCGGCGCCGCACAACGTCAGCCTTTGCAAAATGGCCCGCAGCCGCTCGAGTCGGCCGGATGCCGCCCGCGTTCATCCTTTCGGCTGATACCGGCGCTTGCCGGCGCCGA
>NZ_JAAGPB010000408.1:0-7720 GCF_017104585.1 Burkholderia sp. Ac-20392 | reverse complement strand
AGGCGCTGATCGCGGCGCGCCGTTTCAGTGAAGCGCAGGCGCAGGCACGCGCACAGGCGAAGGCCGATCCCGAACAGCCGGACTGGTGGGACTATCTCGCGAAGGCGAGCGACGGCAAGGGTGACCTGCTGGCGCGGCGCCGCGCGCTCGCGGAGAAGCTCGCGCTCGACGGCGCGTGGCCGTCGGCGATTCGCCAGCTGAAGGAGGCGCGCGATGCGAAGGACGTGTCGTTCTACGAGCAGTCGATGATCGGCGCGCGGCTGCTGGAATTCGAAGCGCGCTACAAGGAAGAGCGCGAAGACGAGAAGAACGGCCGCGGGTAGCGGCCGGTGCGCGGCAAGCGCGGCCGAGGCCGCTGTGGGTCAGTTGCCGCTGTCAGCCGTGTCGCGGGCCTGTTGCGCCGGGCTTGCGACGTAGCCGAACCGCGCAGGCACGTCCGCGCAGACGATGCTGCCGAGCGGCAGCGTGTGGCCGTCGCGCCAGCGCAGCACGGGCGGCGCGGCATCGAAATCCGCGTGATCGGCGAACAGCCCGAGGTCGTGGTCGTGCAGCGCCGCGATGCGCGGCGGCGTGCCGGCTGCGCGCAACAGCACGCCACCCGCGTCGTCGAGCCACGCTTCGTCCGGTTCGAACGGCGTGCCGGTCTGGTCGGTGAGCGTGAGCTGTCCGTCGCGTTCGGCGAGCCGGACGATCCACGGCGTATAGGCGAGCTCGACGTACACGCGCTGCGGCCCGTTCTGGAAGAACCACTGGCCCTGCGCGTCGCATTCGTAGTTGCGGCCGATGAACGCGTTCAGCGCCGCATGCCGGATCGGCGAGCCGAGCTCGCCGGCTGCTTGCGCGGCGTCGTCGCGCAGTCGCCATTCGCCGCGCCGGTCGAGCAGCAGCCAGCCGGTACAGTGAGGTACGTTCGGCCATTTGGCGAGGGCCTGCCTGACGATGTCATCCATGGTCGACGAATTTGGAGCAATAGCCGAACACCCGCGCCGACAGCCAGTCGAGGCGGCCGGGGAACGGCCCGGTCATGAATCCCGCGTGTCCGCCGGACGCGGGCTGGTCGAGCTCGACGGCCGGCGATACGTCGGCCGGGCCCGGCAGAGCGGACTCTGGCAGGAACGGGTCGTTGCGGGCGTTGAGGATCAGCGTCGGCACGTCGATCGCGGGCAGCAGCGGCCGTGTCGTCGCTTGGGTCCAGTAGTCGTCCGCATCCGCGAAACCGTGCAGCGGTGCGGTCACGACCTCGTCGAAGTCGCGCATCGTCACGGCCTGCAGCATGGCTTCACGGTCGAACAGCCCCGGGTACTGGTCGAGCTTCGCGAGCGCCTTGCGCTTGAGCGTCTTCAGGAAGCTGCGCGTGTAGACCATCGCAAAGCCTTGCGACAGCGCGCGCCCGCCGGCGTGCACGTCGATCGGCGTCGAAATCGCGGCGGCCGCCCGCAGGATCGACGTGTCGCTGCGATGCTCGCCGAGCCAGCGCAGCAGCACATTGCCGCCGAGCGACACGCCGGCCGCGACGAGCGGCCCGCGATGCTGCGCGGCAAGGCGGCGCAGGATCCAGTCGACTTCGGCGCTGTCGGCGAGATGGTAGAAGCGCGGCTGGCGGTTGATCTCGCCGCTGCAACTGCGGAAGTGCGGCACGACGGCGTGCCAGCCCTTCGCGCGCGCGGCGGCCATCATCGCGAGCGCGTAGTGCGAGCCGGAGCTGCCTTCGAGGCCGTGGAACAGCACGAACAGCGGCGCATCGGGCCGCGGCGCCGCGCTGTCGAGATGCGCGACCCAGTCGAGATCGATGAAGTCGTGATCGGGGGTTTCCCATCGCTCTCGTCGGTAAGCGACGACGGGACGCCGCGCGAACAGCGCGGGCACGATGGTTTGCGCATGGCTGTTGGGCAGCCAGCGTGGTGCGCGATAGCGCAGAATGTCGTCGTCGGGGGCCGGAGCCCCGGTCAGCGGCGAGGTGGGCGGAGAAGCCGTACTCATGATCGCCCCGCGTATGCGTTGCTTTTTCGTCAGTGCAGCGGACCCTGCCCGTGACGGATCTTCGCGGCGAATTGTCCGGCCGCTTGTTCAGGAATCGGGCTCGCGTGAATATGCGCGATGCGCCACTCGCCACGTTCGTGAATCATCACGTACGTCGCGAAAACCATGTCGGGTTCGGCCGTCAGGTCGGCCTGCTGATGCGCTTCGGCGATCGTATAGACGACCGTGCCGAGGCTGTCGTACACGCGGATGTCGAGCGGCTCGATCGTCACGGGGCGCGTGGCGAGCCGGTTGGCGAGCCCGCTGCGGATCTGGTCGAGGCCGTGCAGATGCTCGCCGTCCGCCCATACGCAGCTGGCGAAATCCTCGTCGATCCACAATCCCAGCAGCGCGTCGAGATTGGCATCGGCGACGGCCTGGTAGTAGGCGTTCAGCGTATCGGCGGCGGCTTCGAAGAGGCGGGCAAAACGTGGCATCGGGGTTATCTCTCGCGCGCGTCGCGCGCCGTATTCAGCACGGCGGCCCGGATGGAGCCGCCGTACACCGGTGAATCGGATTGCCCGGCGCGCCGTGCGACGCTGCCGGCCAGGGTCAGCGCTGCCCGACGAGCATGCCGCGCAAATCGCCGAATACCTGCTCGGGACCGAGTTCGCGCAGGCACTTCAGGTGGCCGAGCGGGCACTCGCGTTCGAAGCAGGGACTGCATTCGAGATGAAGCCATTGTACCTTCGCCAGGTCCGACAGCGGAGGGGTGTGGCGCGGATCGGTCGATCCGTACAGCGCGACGAGCGGCCGGCGTAGCGCGGCGGCAACGTGCATCAGCCCCGAATCGTTGGTGACCACCGCGTTCGCGCGCGCGATCAGCGCGCACGCCTCCGACAGCGACGTCTGCCCGCACAGGTTGCGCACGTTCGGCGCGTGGTCGGCGATCGCCTGCGCCGCCGCCGCGTCCTTCTGCGAGCCGAGCGCGACGATCTGCGTGTACGGGAACGACTGATGGACGATGGTGGCGAGCGACGCGAAGTGCTCGGGCGGCCAGCGCTTGGCCGGGCCGTACTCCGCACCGGGGCAGAACACGACGAGCGGCTTGCGCGTATCGAGATTGAAACGTGCGGACACGCGCGCCGTCTCGTTGAGATCGGCGTCGAGGCGCGGCGCGGGCAGCGTCTTCATCGACTCGGGCAGCTTCGCGCCCGGCGCGTACGCGAGCGCCGCGTAGTGGGTCGTCATCGGCGGCCGCTCGCCCGACTTGTCGGGGTTCGCGTGCCGCACGTTGAGCAGCCCGTAGCGGTGCTCTCCCGTGTAGCCGACCCGCAGCGGGATGTTCGCGAGCCACGGGATCACCGCGGATTTCAGCGAATTCGGCAGCACGTATGCCGCGTCGTAGCCGACGTCGCGCAGGTCGCTCGCGAGTTGCCAGCGACGCAGCAGCTGCAGCTTGCCGTGCGCGAGATCGGTCGCGTAGACATCGTGGATCTCGGGCATCCGTTCGAGCACGGGCGCGACCCACGAGGGCGCGACGGCATCGATCGCGATGCGGGGATGGTTTTTCTTCAGCAGCGCAAAAAGCGGCTGCGCCATCAATGCGTCACCGATCCAGTTCGGTGCGATAACCAGCGCTCGACGCATCAGGTCGACTTCCGATGTCGTAATGAAGCACGGCGCCCAGGCGCCGCGTTCGGGTTGCCAGAATGGAGAAGGGCGGCGCGCCGGCAATCCGGCTGCGCCGCCTTGGCGAGGGGCGGGCCTGCATCAGCCTGCAGGCCCGGCCGCCGGGGCTCAGTGGCCCTTGACGACCTCGCCGTCACGCAGCTTGTAGCGCGTGCCGCAGTACGGGCAGCGTGCCTCGCCGTGCGAGACGTCGATGAAGACGCGCGGGTGGGCGCTCCAGCGCGCCATGGCCGGGTTCGGGCAGTACGCGGGGAGATCCTTGGCCGTCAGCTCGACCAGCGGCATTTCCTTGATTTCACTCATGAGACTTTCTCTTATCACTCTTTTGTGGGGCGGTCGGTGGCGCGGCGCGCTCAGACCTTCGTCAGCCAGTTCGCGTACTTCGCGTTCTTGCCCGACACGATATCGAAAAACGCCGACTGGAGCTTTTCCGTGACGGGGCCGCGTGCGCCGCTGCCGATCGTGCGGTTGTCGAGCTCGCGGATCGGCGTGACTTCAGCGGCCGTGCCGGTGAAGAACGCTTCGTCGGCCGTGTAGACCTCGTCGCGCGTGATGCGCTTCTCGATCACCTCGATGCCGGCGTCCTTCGCGAGCGTGATGACGGTGTCGCGCGTGATGCCGTCGAGGCACGACGACAGGTCGGGCGTGTACAGCTTGCCGTTGTTCACCAGGAAGAAATTCTCGCCGGAGCCTTCCGACACGTAGCCGTCGACGTCGAGCAGCAGCGCTTCGTCGTAGCCGTCGGCCGTCGCTTCCTGGTTCGCGAGGATCGAGTTCACGTACCAGCCGGATGCCTTCGCGCGCACCATCGACACGTTCACGTGGTGGCGCGTGAACGACGACGTCTTCACGCGGATGCCCTTCGCGAGGCCTTCCTCGCCGAGGTACGCGCCCCATGGCCATGCGGCGATCGCGACGTGGATCGTGTTGCCCTTCGCGGCCACGCCGAGCTTTTCCGAGCCGACCCAGATGATCGGGCGCAGGTAGCACGACTCGAGCTTGTTCTCGCGCACGACTTCGAGCTGCGCGGCTTCGAGCGTTTCCCGGTCGAACGGCACGTCCATCTGGAAGATCTTCGCCGAATTCAGCAGACGTTTCGTGTGCTCGTACAGGCGGAAGATCGCGGTGCTGCCGTCGGCCGACTTGTACGCGCGCACGCCCTCGAAGACGCCCATGCCGTAGTGCAGCGTGTGGGTCAGGACGTGGATCTTGGCGTCGCGCCAGTCGATCAGCTTGCCGTCCATCCAGATCTTGCCGTCGCGGTCGGCCATTGACATAGATTTCTCCTGGGATGCGGTTGTATGCAGCGTTGAGCCGGAAAGACGCTTATTTTAGCGTCATTTGAAGGCGATCCGGTCGGTCGGCGCGGGGCCGGCGCTATAATCGACCGGTACCGATTCCAATAACGACGGGTCGTACCGGCAGGAGGCGCCGGCGCCCCGGCGAACCGCCCGCTGCGGCCCGCTTCCCATGCTCGCTCGATTGTCCGCCACCGACCGCTTCGCGCTGATCCAGGGCGCGCGCGACTATTCCCCGACGCTGATGGCGATTTTCTCGTGGGGGCTCGTCACCGGCATCGCGATGAGCAAATCGGTGATGACCCTCGGGCAGGCGAGCGCGATGTCGCTGCTGGTCTACGCGGGCTCGTCGCAACTCGCGGTGCTGCCGCTCCTCGCGGCGAAGCTGCCGATCTGGACCATCCTGCTCACGGCCGCGATGGTCAACACGCGCTTCGTGATCTTCAGCGCCGGGCTTGCTCCCCATTTTTCCTACCTGCCGCTGTGGCGGCGCCTCGCGATCGGCTATTTCAACGGCGACGTGATCTACCTGCTGTTCCAGAAACAGGGCTTCGCCTACGGCCACGTGCCCGGCAAGGAGGCGTATTTCTGGGGGATGGCGCTCGCGAGCTGGCTGTCGTGGCAGGTGTCGTCGCTCGCCGGCATCCTGCTCGCGAGCTTCTTCCCGGCGAGCTGGGGGCTGGAGCTGGCCGGCACGCTCGCGCTGATCCCGATCATGGTGTCGGCGGTCGCGAACCGCTCGACGCTCGCGGCCGTCGCGGTCGCCGGCGTCGTGTCGCTGATCGCGTTCGACCTGCCGTACCGGCTCGCGCTGCCGCTCGCGGTGCTCGCCGCGCTCGCGGCCGGCTGCACGGCCGATTTCTTCGTCGAGCGGGCCGACTGGCGGCGCATCCGCACCGAAACCGTGCACGAAAAGGAAATCGAATGAGCGCGACGGAAATCTGGATCGTCATCATCGGGATGACGATCGTCACGGCCGTCACGCGCGCGCTGTTCCTGATCGGCGGCGAACGCACCGTGCTGCCCGAGCGCGCGCAGCGCGCCATGCGCTACGCGCCGGCGGCGGCACTGGTCGCCGTCGTGCTGCCCGACGTGCTCGAAACGCCGGCCGGGCTGTCGTTCGCGCTGTCCAACCATCCGTTCTACGCGGCGCTCGCCGGCCTCGGCTGGTTCTTGTGGCGGCGCAGCATGCTCGGCACGATCGTCGTCGGGATGCTCGTGTTCACCGCGCTGCGCCTGATCTTCTGATGAGCCGCCGTTCAGGCCCGCTGGGCGCCAGCCGCTCGCGCGGGTGCATTGCTGCGTTGCGGCAATGTGTCCGTTCCCGCGCGCGATCCCAAATAGGCGGAATTCGCCGCCCGCGGGTCAGTCTGCCGGGTGGATCGGCTAGAATGCCCGTTCGAGATTTTTTACCCGTGCGCGTCATGCGAACCGCCAGCCACGGCCGCATCCGGCGCCCTTTCGCGGCAGCCCGCGCACGTCCAGCGTGAACCCCCTTTCCCCATCCACTACTTCAATTTGTTCAACATGAGCCAAGTCAAGCGTCTTACCGACCTGATCGCCGCCGGCCAGCTCGCCGGCAAGCGGGTATTCATCCGAGCCGACCTGAACGTCCCGCAGGACGACCAGGGCAACATCACCGAAGACACGCGCGTGCGCGCGTCCGTGCCGGCCATCCAGGCCGCGCTCGACGCCGGCGCGGCCGTGATGGTCACGTCGCACCTCGGTCGCCCGACCGAAGGCGAATTCAAGCCGGAAGATTCGCTCGCGCCGGTCGCGAAGCGCCTCGCCGAGCTGCTCGGCCGTGACGTGCCGCTCGTGTCGAACTGGGTCGAGAACGGCGTGAACGTCGCGCCGGGCCAGGTCGTGCTGCTCGAGAACTGCCGCGTGAACAAGGGCGAGAAGAAGAATTCGGACGAGCTCGCGCAGAAGATGGCGAAGCTCTGCGACGTGTACGTGAACGACGCATTCGGCACCGCGCACCGCGCGGAAGCGACCACGCACGGGATCGCGAAGTACGCGCCGGTCGCGTGCGCGGGCCCGCTGCTGGCCGCCGAACTCGATGCGCTCGGCAAGGCGCTCGGCAACCCGGCCCGCCCGCTGGTGGCGATCGTCGCCGGCTCGAAGGTGTCGACCAAGCTCACGATCCTGAAGTCGCTGGCCGGCAAGGTCGACCAGCTGATCGTCGGCGGCGGCATCGCGAACACGTTCATGCTCGCGGCCGGCCTGTCGATCGGCAAGTCGCTCGCGGAAGCCGACCTCGTCAACGAGGCGAAGGCGATCATCGACGAAGCGCGCGAGCGCGGCGCATCGGTGCCGATCCCGACCGACGTCGTGACGGCCAAGGAATTCTCGCCGACGGCCGTGGCCACGGTGAAGCAGGTCGCCGACATCGAAGCGGACGACATGATCCTCGACATCGGCCCCGATACCGCCAAGGCGCTCGCGAGCCAGCTCGAGAAGGCCGGCACGATCGTGTGGAACGGCCCGGTCGGCGTGTTCGAGTTCGACCAGTTCGGCAACGGCACCAAGACGCTCGCGGAAGCGATCGCCAAATCGTCCGCGTTCTCGATCGCGGGCGGCGGCGACACGCTCGCGGCCATCGCCAAGTACGGCATCCATGATCAGGTCAGCTACATCTCGACGGGCGGCGGCGCCTTCCTCGAGTTCCTCGAGGGGAAGAAGCTGCCGGCGGTGGAAGTGCTGGAAACGCGGGCGGCCTGAGCGTGGCGGCGCGCGCAGGGGTGATGAAGGCCGCGCGCTCCGCGAAA
>NZ_JAAGPB010000407.1:0-7839 GCF_017104585.1 Burkholderia sp. Ac-20392 | reverse complement strand
GCCGAGGTTCGCGTGGGCGACATCCTGCGCGTGCGCGGTGCCGCGCGGATCGATCAGCGCGTCGTCGTGCGTGCGCTCGACGTACCAGTCCGGATGCTCGGCGCGCAGCGGATTCTCGCGCGCGACGCGATCCGGCACGACTTCGAGCAGCAGGCGCAGCCCGTGGCCGTGTGCGAGCTGCGCGAGCCGCGAGAAGGTTTCGAGCGCGCTCGCGCGCGTCGCGAACGATTGGGCCGGCCGGCGGAAATCGGCCACGTGGCGCGGAAAGCCGGCGACGCTCGCGGCCCAGAACGCGCCGATCAGTACGTGATCGAAGCCCATGCCGGCGACCTGGGCGAACGTCTGCGGCCAGGCGTCGAGCGGCCCGACGAGGCGGGCGTCGCAGAACTGGATATGCGGAGCGAAGATCGGCGTGGAGTCCATGGCGCGGGGCGAAGGGGCGGCGGTCGGTGACTCCGGTTCGCCGCAACGCCCGTGCCTGCCGGGCGGTTTCCCGTGCGGCGGGGCCTGCGCGGGATGCCGATGACAAGGGACTGTCGTTTTTACACGATCAAGGGTCGCGCGGTTATCGCGGGCCGATGTCCTGGTCGTCGTCGATGCGCTGCAACAGCGCATCGCAGCGTTCGCGCAGCGCGTGCAATTCCGGCGAATCGGCGTCGAGCCGCTCGTGCTTGCCGCTGTCGGGATCGCGGTTCGCGACCGCGACGTCGTAGATCCCTTGCGCGATCGTCGCGGACGCGTCCGCGATCCTGACCCGCGCAAGCCATCCGCATTCGGCGTGATGGCACGCGAGCCAGGCGCGTTGCGCATCGACGATCTGATCGGTCGTGGGCCATGCGCCTGAGCGCATGCGCGCGGCCAGCTGGCTCGTCACGAGATAGGAGAGCAGATCGGTCGTTGGATTCACACGAGGCTCCTTGACGAAGGGTCGGGACGACCGATCCGCGCGCCGGTTCGCGAGCGTGGAACCGGGAGGGTGTCGACGTGCGGATCGTCGTCCGGTTGCAGGGTGATGAACCGCTTCACGGCCGCGCTGTGCGTGCCGGCAGCGGTTCGACATGCGATCCGCGCGCAAGCCGCGTGCCGGCCGGTCGCACCGGGCACGGCGCGTGCTCGTCGGGCCGACGGGGCGCGCGGCAATCATGCGGCGCGCATTTTTTGCATCGTCATCGCAGATAGGTACAGGAGGCCGCCGTGCAAAATCAACAGGAAGCACAGGTTCGCGACCCGTATCGCGGGCACGAGATACGCGTGTGGGCGCGGCGCAACGACAGCGGTGCGTGGCGCGACGAGGTGCAGGTGTATGTCGGCGGCGAGCGCATCGAGCAGGTCGCGCCGGCGGCTGATGGCCCCGACTGGATGACCGAGAGCGAAGCGCTGCTCGCGGGCGTCGAGCGTGGCCGGTATCTGGTCGACAAGCGTATCGATGACGATTGAGCCGCTGGGTGGTCGCGTGCCGGTGCGGTGTGGTGCCGTGTGGTGTAGCGTGGCCGAACGTTCGCGGCCTGATGAAACCGACGGCGATCCGGCGCAGGTGCCGTCGGTGAAACAGGCGTTTCAGGGCCGCGCCGCAATCTCGTCGAGATGCCACAGCAGATCGGCCGGATCGTCGTACACGCGCAGTGCGCCCGCGCGTTCGAGTTCGTCGCTGCCGTATCCGCCGGACAGCAGCCCGACGCCGAGCGAGCGGCAGCGGGCAGCGGCGAGCATGTCCCAGATGCTGTCGCCGACCACGACCGTGTGTTCGATCGGCACGTTCAGTTGTGCGGCGGCCGTCAGGAACAGGTCGGGGTCCGGCTTCGCATACTTGACCTGGTCGCGCGTGACCACGACGTGCTTCGCCGGATCGACGCCGAGCGCCTCGAGATTGATGGCGGCGGTTTCCATCCGTCCGCTGGTCGCGATCGCCCAGCGAATGCCGGCCGACGACAGCGCGGCCAGCAGTTCGCGCGCACCCGGCAGCGGCCGGACCTGCGCGCGCAGCCGCTGGTACGCGGCCGCATGCAGCCGCGCCAGCCGCTCGACGCGTTCGGCGTCGAGGTCGCCCGACGTCTCGCGCAGCAGCTGATTCAGGAACAGGCCGCCGCTCATGCCGATCTTGCGGTGGATGCGCCACACCGACAGTTCGATGCCTTCGGCATCGAGCGCCTCTTTCCACGCGAGCACGTGCTGATAGACGCTGTCGACGAGCGTGCCGTCGAGATCGAACAGAAAAGACGTTTCAATGCGCATGTGAATCTCCTGGCTCGACAGGTTTCGAGCGAACGGGTCGTGAGAAGCGTGTCGGCACATTATCGGCGCATGGCCATGTCATGACCATGTCCCGCGGCCAACCGTCGCCACCGTGCGGCCACCCTGCGCCACGCCGTGTCATGTGCCGCTGGTACAATCGCGGCGATCGCCGGGCCGGGTTCTCCGCGCCGCGCGCCCCCAACCCTCGTCTCGTCGAATCCAGGCATGGCCACACCGGACGCCGTCAGTTCCAAGCACTCGTGGTGGGGTGTACTGACCCTGGCACTCACCGCCTTCATCTTCAATACCACCGAATTCGTGCCCGTCGCGCTGCTCAGCGCGATCGGCGACAGCCTGCACATGCAGCCGACCGACGTCGGCCTGATGCTGACGATCTACGCATGGGCCGTGGCCGTCGTGTCGTTGCCGCTGACGCTGGCCACGCGCCATGTCGAGCGTCGCAAGCTGCTGACGGGGGCGTTGCTGGTGTTCATCGGCAGTCACGTGGTGACCGGTGTCGCGTGGAATTTCGCGGTGCTGATGGTCGGCCGGCTGGGCATCGCGTGCGCACACGCGGTGTTCTGGTCGATTTCCGTGCCGCTGGCGGTGCGGCTCGCGCCGAGCGACCGGAAAAGCCGCGCGCTCAGCCTGCTGGCGATGGGTACGGCGATCGCGATGGTCGCCGGCATTCCGCTCGGGCGCGTGGTCGGCGAGACGTTCGGCTGGCGGGTCACGTTCCTGATCATCGCCGGCGCGGCGGGTGTCGCGTTGCTGCTGCTGCGCGCGACGTTGCCGGTGTCGCCGAGCCAGGGCGCGGGGTCGCTCAGCAGCATCGGCGTGTTCCTGCGCAAGCCCGCGCTGGTGGCGCTGTACGCGATCACCGTACTCGTCGTGTCCGCGCACTTCACGTCGTACACGTACATCGAGCCCTTCGTCCAGAGCGTCAACCATGCGAGCAGCAGCCGGATCACGTACGTGCTGATCCTGTTCGGCGTCGCCGGCATACCGGCCGCGATCTGCTTCAACCGCGTCTACCCGCACCGGCCGGACGACTTCCTGCTCGGGTCGATCGTCGCGCTGGCGGGATGCCTGCTGATCCTGTTCCCGTGCGCGCTGAACATCGTCACGCTGTCCTTGCATACGCTGGTCTGGGGCGGGGCGATCGTCTGTTTCGGCCTGGCCATGCAGGCATGGGTGTTGAAGCTGGCGCCGGAGGGAACCGACCTGGCGGTGTCGATTTTCTCCGGGCTGTACAACGTCGGCATCGGCGCCGGTGCGCTGATCGGCAACCATATCGCCAGCGATTTCGGGCTGCCGTGGGTCGGCACGTTCGGCGGCGTGGTCGGCGCGGTGGCGGTCGGGATCGCGTGGCTTGCGTTGCGACTGCATGCGAGGCAGGCGGTGGCGTAGCCGTCTGCGCCAGATCCCGGCGTGCGGCGGGAACCGCCACGGCCTGCCGTCGCGCTGCCTATGTCACGCCACCGAGTAACCGCCGTCGGCCACGAGCGCATGACCTGACACGTAGCTGGAGTCATCCGACGCGAGGAACGCGACGATCGTCGCCATCTCGTCGGCGGAGCCCCAGCGTCCTGCCGGCGTCGAGGCGGCAAACGCCTGTTGCGCATCTTCCGACGGCCAGATGCCGCGATGATGGAACGGCGTCTCGATCAGCCCCGGGCACAGGGCGTTCACGCGTACGCCACGCTTGAACCATTCGATCGAAGCGGTCTTCGTCATCCCGATCACCGCGTGCTTGCTCGCGATATAGACCGACGCATTCTCGAAGCCGATCAGCCCGCCCATCGACGCGTTGTTGATGATGCTGCCCGAACCCTGCCGCAGCATGATTTCAGCGGCGTACTTCATCGAATTGAACACGCCGCGCACATTCGGTTCGAACACCATGTCGAACCGCTCGGCATCCTGCTCGAGCAGCGGCGCGAACACGCCTTCCGTGCCGGCATTGTTGAACGCGATGTCGAGGCGTCCGTAGGTCTCCACCGTGAAATCGAACAGCTTGCGCAGATCGTCTTCGTTCGCGACGTCCGCGACGAAGGCTTTGGCGTCGCCGCCGGCGGTGATGATTTCGTCGACCAGATGATCGAGCTCGGCCTTGCGCCGCGCGGAGACGACGACCTTTGCGCCGCGACGCGCAAGTTCGATCGCGGACGCGCGGCCAATGCCGGAACTGGCGCCCGTTACCAGTGCGATGCGGCCGTCGAGTTGGGTCGGTTTCGTGCTTGCGTTCATGATGAGACTCTCCAAAGAGGTGAATGAAAGCGGCGCATGTGGCTGAGTTGAATCGGTTGCGATGCACGCTTGATGTGCATTGTGGTCGCTCGCTCGTCGTAAAAAAATGGAACAATGGCGCATTCAGAATTCCCGTTTTTGGAATGAAAAGCGCAGCCGCATGCGCGTGCCAGGAGGGTTCTCCATGCTCAACCGACTCGACATCCTGAAGATCTTTTCCGCGGCCGCCGCGGCGCCGACGTTCCGCGAGGCGGCAGCCCGTCTCGGCGTGTCGCCGCAGGTCGTGACGCGTGCGGTGCGCGAACTGGAGGAGATGCTGGGCGAAACGCTGTTTCACCGGACGACCCGAAGCATCCGGATCACCGCGTTCGGACAGGCGTTCGCCCGAGACGCGCAGACGGCGCTGGCTGCCGTCGACGGGCTGTTCGGGCCCGCGACGGGCCAGGCCGACGAGCCGGTGGGCGTCGTCAGGATCACGGCGCCGTCGGGCATGGGGCGTCATTACGTCCAGCCGATCCTGGGCGATCTCATGCAGCGGTATCCGGGGCTGGTGCCCGACCTGCGGCTGTCGGACGTGCCGTCGCCGGTCGTCGACGAACAGATCGACATCGGCGTGCGGGTCGGGGCGATCGGCGACAACCGCTTCGTCGCGCGCATGGTCGGGCCGTTGCCGATGTGGATCGTCGGCGCGCCGTCGCTGATCCGGCGGCTGGGCGAGCCCAAAAACCGCAAGGAACTCGAATCGATGCCGGTCACGTGCCTGATCGATCGTGCGAGCGGACGCGCGTGGCCGTGGATGTTTCGCGGGGAGCACCAGTTCGTCCCGTCGTCGCCGGCCTACCTGACGGACGATACCGAGGTGGAGATCGAGGCCGTGTGTGCGGGCGTGGGGCTGGGCCAGTGCTCGGAATATCTCGTCCGGCCGTACATCGACAAGGGCCGCCTCGTGCGGCTGCTGCCGGGCCTCGAGCCGGAGCCATGGAAGCTGCACGTCTATCGGCCGCGGCGCGGGCCGATGCCCCGGCGCATTCGGGTCGTGTACGACGAACTGGTGGTGAAGCTCGCGGGCGCGACGTGGCGGGGGTAGGCGGTGCGGCCGGGCTGCCCGGCCGCTGATCGCGTTGGCGTGAAGCTGCGTGGACCTATGATCGACGGCATCGACGGCATCGACGGCATCGCCGCGCCCGCGAAGCAGTAACTTGTGCAGCGCGCGGCGATCCGGCCACCGTTGCTCGCGCCATTCGCCAAAAGACACGCGGCAAGCCGACATATTGCGGCATCATCATGCTGCCGACGCACCGGCATTCGGTGCCCGAAATTCGACTGGAGACGCTGCATGCCGATACCCCGGATTGAAACCCGTGACGCGATGGGCGATCCCGATGTGGTCTATCTCAACCCGGATCACGTGCTGTGGATGTCGCAGCCGACCGCTGCGCAGCGGCGGCCGGGCGGCACGGCCATTCGCGTCGACGACCGCGTGAAGGGCGGTTCGTTGCTGATGGCCGACAATCCGCCGGCCGCTCGACTGCTGCAGGATCTCGGGCCGTTCGTGACGGTGACGCTGGCGAACCCGTCGTCCGACTATCCGGACGGTCTCGTGCACGTGCGTGCGCATGCCATCGTCAAGATCGCGACGGACGACCACGACAAGCCGCTCGCCGAGCGCACGATCGGCTGGGTCCACGTCCAGGACGGCTCCGCGTTGAAGGTCAGGGATTACGCCGGCGTGGCCGCGCAGTGGCACGCGACGGTGGCGGCTGCCGGCCGCTGAGCGGGGCTTCTCGCCGGCGTAGTGACGCAGCGGCACGCCGTGCAGCGGTTGGCCGGCCGTTGCTCTCGTCGGGGAAACGGGTGTCTTGCCTCGTGCGCCGGGGCGAACTGGCGAGGTGTCGGCGGGCCGGGCGAACCATGAGCGCTCTCGCGGCCGCATTCGATACGAGATACACGATGCGTCGATCAGCCGAGTAACATGGCGCATCGTGACGAACCCGTGCCCGCCCGGGCCATCGCCGCGACAACTCCCGTCGAAGCGCTCGATGCAGGTGTTCTCCACCGGCTTGCCGAGGAACCGTCCGTCATGAACCTTTCCGCGTCCGATATCACACCGGAAGAACTCCGGCTGTTCGGCGACATCGTCGCCCGCCTGGAAGAGCTGGGGCCGGTCGTCGACGTCAGGACGGTCGTGCTGCCCGCGATCACGCAGCTGCTCCGCGCCGATTTCGCCGCATCGTTCGATTGCGATGACCAAACCGGCCTGTGGCGCAACGGGTTTTCGTACAACGTCGATCCGTTGCAGATCGCCCGGTACGAAGCGTGGTTCCAGCATATCGATCCGGTCACGTCGCAACTGCGCGCGCGCCGCGTGGCGACCTGCGTCGACGAGGTGATGAGCCGGCGCGAGCTGGAGCAGACCGAGTTCTACAACGATTTCCTGTGCCGCGACGGCATGCACCACGGCATCAACGTCTATGCGTTCGACGGTGCGACGCACGTCGGCGACCTGCGCATCTGGCGGGCCCACGGGCGGCCCGATTTCACCGAACGGGACAAGCTGCTGCTGAACGGCATCGAGCCGTTTTTCCGGCGCGCGCTGCTGCGGCGGCGCCATGCGTGCGCGGGGCTGACCGAGCGCGAGAGCGACGTCGCGCGGCTCGTCGCCGCCGGTTATACCGACAAGGACGTTGCGCGCACGCTCGGCATCGGGCTGTCGACGGTCCGCACGCACCTGCGGCGCGTGATGGCGAAGAAGGGCGTCGCCAACCGCGCGAGCCTGGCAGCCGCGCTGGCGTGACCGGCCGCCGGCCGGGGTCATCCATTGTGATGATGGGCGTCAAAATCGGCGCGGCCTACCTTGTGACGATCCCCTGTTACGAGGAACGACGACGATGCCCACCCTGGGAACCATGACGCTCACCGAAGCCCGGAACGCGCTCCTGCGCCGGGAGTTTTCCTATGTCGAATATGCGTACGCGCTGATCGAGCGGCATGTACGCTGGCGCTACCTGAACGGCTTCACGTGTGTCGACGATGCGCGGCTGCTCGCCGAAGCGGCCCGCTGCGACCGCGACCTCGCGACATCGGCCACCCCGCACGCGCTGCTGGGCCTGCCGATCGCGATCAAGGACAACATCGACACCGCCTGCCTGCCGACCGGCAACGGCACGCTGGCGCTGCACAACCGCGTGCCGCCGCAGCATGCGCCGGTCGTCGCGCGGCTGCTGGCACAAGGGGCGCTGATCGCGGGCAAGGCCAACCTGCACGAGCTGGCGTTCGGCGTGTCGGGCAACAACCGCGTGACGGGCGCGGTACGCAACCCGTACGACTTCAACCGGATTCCGGGCGGCAGCAGCAGCG
>NZ_JAAGPB010000406.1:0-7974 GCF_017104585.1 Burkholderia sp. Ac-20392 | reverse complement strand
GTCGGGCGGCAGCAGGCGAACGGTATAATCGCGTGCTTTGCTGCGACGCTTCGGGCGCCGCACGACCGCATTCCAACTTCCCGGCAGGACCACCACCATGACAGCCCTCCTCATCGACGGCAACGCCCTTTCGAAGACCCTGCGCGCACAGGCCGCCGAACGCGCCGCCGCCCTGACCGCACGCGGCCACCAGCCCGGTCTCGCGGTGATCCTCGTCGGCGCCAACCCGGCGAGCGAAGTCTACGTGCGCAACAAGATCAAGGCGTGCGAGGACAACGGCTTCTTCTCGCTGAAGGATGCGTACCCGGACACGCTGTCGGAGGCCGACCTGCTCGCGCGCATCGACGAGCTGAACCGCGATCCGAAGATCCACGGCATCCTCGTCCAGCTGCCGCTGCCCAAGCACATCGACAGCCACAAGGTGATCGAGGCGATCGCGCCGGAGAAGGACGTCGACGGCTTCCACATCGCGAACGCCGGCGCGCTGATGACCGGCAAGCCGCTGTTCCGCCCGTGCACGCCGTATGGCGTGATGAAGATGTTCGAGGCACACGACATTCCGCTGCAGGGCGCGAACGCGGTCGTGATCGGCCGCTCGAACATCGTCGGCAAGCCGATGGCGATGATGCTGCTCGACGCCGGCGCGACCGTGACGATCTGCCACAGCAAGACGCGTGACCTCGCCGCACACACGCGGCAGGCCGACGTCGTGGTCGCCGCGGTCGGCAAGCGCAACATCCTGACCGCCGACATGGTGAAGCCCGGCGCAACGGTGATCGACGTCGGCATGAACCGCGACGACGCCGGCAAGCTGTGCGGCGACGTCGATTTCGCGGGCGTGAAGGAAGTGGCCGGCCACATCACGCCGGTGCCGGGCGGTGTCGGCCCGATGACCATCACGATGCTGCTGATCAACACGATCGAAGCCGCCGAGCGCGCCGCCGACGCGGCCGCCTGAGCGCCAGCCCGTTCAGCCGGCGTGCGATTCCGCGCGCCGGCGCCTCGCCGGCCACCCGGCACCGCACTGTACCGCGCCGGCCGCGCCGCGCCGTCAAACACCTCCACCCCGCATTCGACCCCGCGTCAATCGCATCGTTAGAAACTAACGATTGGAAAGCGCGCGATGCGCCCCAATAATGTCGATATCGGGCGCCGCGTTGCCTTGCGCGCCTTACCCTTTTCACTCCGGTTCATCCGGCAACAGACAGGGAGTCTTATGTCCGCCAGCGCCAACATCAACCCGCTTCTCGATTTCTCGGGCCTGCCCCGCTTCGGCGAGATCCGTCCGGAACACGTGACGCCCGCGCTCGACACGCTGCTCGAAGCCGCCAACCGCGCGGTCGACACGGCAAGCGCGGCCGCGACGCCGGCAACCTGGGCAGAAATCGTCGAGACGGTCGAGCACGCAACGGAGCCGCTCGGTCGCGCCTGGGGCATCGTCGGCCACCTGAACGCGGTCGCCGATACGCCCGAACTGCGGGCCGCCTATGGCGAGAACCTGCCGCGCGTGACCGAATTCTGGTCGAGCGTCGGCCAGAACCTCGCGCTGTACGAGAAGTACAAGGCGATCGCCGCAAGCGCCGAATACGCGACGCTGTCCACCGAACGCAAGAAGATCCTCGACAACGCGCTGCGCGATTTCCGTCTGTCGGGCGCCGAGCTGCCCGAGGACCAGAAGCCGCGCTTCGCCGAACTGCAGGAACAGCAGGCCGCACTGTCGAAGGCATTCTCCGACCACGTGCTCGACGCGACCAACGCGTACGCGTATTTCGTGCAGGACGAGGCCGACCTGGCCGGCCTGCCCGGCGACGCGATCGAGGCCGCGCGCGAAGCCGCGCAAAAGGATGCCAAGGAAGGCTGGAAATTCACGCTGCACTTCCCGTCATACTTCCCGGTGCTGCAATACGCCGACAACCGCGCGCTGCGCGAGACGCTCTACCGCGCCTATGCGACGCGCGCGTCGGAACTCGGGCCGCAGTACGGCGACGGCAAGGCCGAATGGGACAACACGGCGATCGTCGCCGATGCACTGAAGCTGCGCCGCGAAGAGGCGCTGATGCTCGGCTTCCGCAACTTCGCCGAAGTGTCGCTGGCGCCGAAGATGGCCGAATCGCCGCAGCAGGTCATCGCATTCCTCGAGGATCTCGCAACGCGCGCGCGCCCGCATGCGGACAAGGACTGGGACGAGCTGCGCACGTTCGCCGCAAAGGAACTCGGCCTCGCCGAACTCGCGCCGTGGGACGTCGCATTCGCAGCCGAAAAGCTGCGCCAGCAGCGCTACGCGTTCTCGGAAAACGAGGTCAAGCAGTACTTCCCGGAGCCGGCCGCGCTGAAGGGCCTGTTCACCGTCACCGAGACGCTGTTCGGCGTTCAGATCAAGCCGGACGACGCGCCGGTGTGGCACAAGGACGTGCGTTTCTTCCGCGTCGAGAACCGCGACGGCTCGCTCGTCGCGCAGTTCTATCTCGACCTGTACGCGCGCGAAGGCAAGCGCGGCGGCGCATGGATGGATGACGCGCGTTCGCGCGCGAAGCGCGGCAGCAGCGTGCAGACGCCGGTCGCCTATCTCACCTGCAATTTCTCGGCGCCGGTCGGCGGCAAGCCCGCGTGCTTCACGCACGACGAAGTCATCACGCTGTTCCATGAATTCGGCCACGGGCTGCACCACATGCTCACGCGTGTCGACGAACTCGGCGTGTCGGGCATCAACGGCGTCGAATGGGATGCCGTCGAGCTGCCGTCGCAGTTCATGGAAAACTTCTGCTGGGAATGGGACGTGCTGTCGTCGATGTCGTCGCACGTCGACACGGGCGCCGCGCTGCCGCGCGAGCTGTTCGACAAGATGATCGCGGCGAAGAACTTCCAGAGCGGGCTCGGCACGCTGCGCCAGATCGTGTTCTCGATGTTCGACATGCTGCTGCACGTCGACTTCGACCCGGCAGGCGCCACCGGCGTGACCGCATTCGCGCGCGAGATCAACGAGCGCTATCACGTGATCCCGCAAGCCGCGTTCTCGCGCTGGCCGAACACGTTCAGCCACATCTTCGCGGGCGGCTACGCGGCCGGCTACTACAGCTACAAGTGGGCCGAGGTGCTGTCGGCCGATGCGTACGCGGCGTTCGAGGAAGCGGCCGCCGCAAGCGGCAGCGTGCTCGATGCGGCGACCGGCACACGCTATCGCCGCGAAATCCTCGAGGTCGGCGGCAGCCGCCCGGCGATGGATTCGTTCAAGGCGTTCCGCGGCCGCGAGCCGCAGATCGATGCGCTGCTGCGCCACAACGGCATGGCCGCGCCTGCGCACTGAGCGCCGCCCGGCCCTTCCGGCTGCATGCAAGCAAAGGCACCGCTTCGGCGGTGCCTTTTTTCATGGCGCGGGCGATTCGTCGTCGAACAACGAGAACTGCCCGTGGCGCTCGGCCGTATCCTCGTCGATGCGCACGCCGACGCCGAGCAACCGCACCGCCTGCGCACGTCGTTGCAGCCCCTTCGCGAGCAGCGTGACGGCCGTGTCCGCATTCGTCGCATCGGCCACGCACTCGACCGTCGTGCGCTGGAAATCGGCGAAGCGGATCTTCACGTACAGCTTGCGGATCGAGCGCGCGGCGCCCGCCCGTTCGATCCGCGCGTCGAGTTGCACGACGAGGCGGCGGATTTCCTCCGCGCACTGCTCGAGCGTCGTCAGGTCGGTCACGTAGGTCGTCTCGACGCTGACCGACTTGCGCTCCTGGTCGGCCTGCACGCGCCGCTCGTCGATCCCGCGCGACAGTTCGTACAGCCGCCGCCCGAACGCACCGAATTCGCGGTGCAGGTCGATCAACGGCCAATCGCGCAACTGCGCGCAGGTCTGGATGCCGAGCCGGTCGAGCCGCGTGGCCGTCACCTTGCCGACGCCGTGCAGCTTGCGCACCGGCAGCGCCGCGACGAACGCGTCGATCTCGTGCGGCCGCACGACGAACAGCCCGTCGGGCTTGTTCCAGTCGGACGCGATCTTCGCGATGAACTTGTTCGGCGCGACGCCGGCCGACACGGTCACGCCGACCGTGTCGAACACGCGCTGGCGAATCTCGCGCGCAATCAGCGTCGCACTGCCCTGGCATCGCTCCGACCCGCTGACGTCGAGGTACGCCTCGTCGAGCGACAGCGGCTCGACGTCGGGCGTGTAGTCGCGATAGATCGCCATGATCTGCCGCGACGCCGCGCGGTATTTGTCCATCGCGGTCGGCAGGATCAGCAGGTCCGGGCACTTGCGCATCGCCAGCGCCGACGACATCGCCGAATGCACGCCGTAGCGCCGCGCCTCGTAGTTGCAGGTCGCGATCACGCCACGCTGGTCGGGCCGGCCGCCGACCGCGAGCGGCCGGTTGCGCAGCGACGGATCGTCGCGCATCTCGACCGACGCGTAGAAGCAGTCGCAGTCGCAGTGAATGATCTTGCGCATGCGCGGCAGCGCGTCGCCCGGCGGCGGCACGTGCGGATCGGCAGGCGGAATGATGGTCGGGTTCACGGTGCCGATACTGTACAAAAACACAGTGCCGGTTTCAACTGTCGCGTGCGGCCAGGCCCGGCGGCGCCGTACTGGCCCGCTTTGTACGGATCGTACCGGCCGGGCGCGGACAGCGGCGCCTATACTCGTCTGCCGCAATACACGAAACGCGAAGGTGACGGTTGACGTCCTCGTCCGCCTAAAGGCGGAGGATTCCCACATCTGGCGATGCACGTCCGCATCGGAGAATGTTCAGCGCAGCGTTGATATCACGATCATGCTCGACACCACAGTCACTGCAGGCCCATTCTCTTATTCTCAGTCCTGCGATACCTTTCGGCCGCGTCGTGCTGTCTTTCGACCCGCACGCCGAACAGGACTGGGTCGAACCGCTTTCGTCGACTTCCTCGAACGTGGCTCCGTGCGCGATCGCTTTGTAGCGGAGCTTGTTTCGGAAGGACGACCAGGATGCGTCGTAGACGCTCTTCGCCATCCTGGTTCTGGCGAGTTTCGCGGCCGACACGTTGCCGACCGCGATGTAATCGAACCGCCGCACCAGATCGAGTGCGAGCTTGTGCTGGAAATCGGCGCGAGCATTCGCGACCTTGGCGTGCAACTTCGCGATATGTCGCTTGTGCTTTCGCGCTTGCTGAGCCTTTGCCAGCTTCTCGGCCGCTCGCTGGCCGAACCGGTCGTTCGGCAGCTTCTCGCCGGTCGAAAGTGTGGCGAAGTCTTTCAGGCCGAGATCGATGCCGACGCCGGAACGGATCGAGCGAGCCTGAACATCTGGCATCTCGATCACGATGTTCAAGAACCAATTGCCGCGCGCATCCTGCGCAAAGTTGGTTCCGTCCTTGATCTTGCCTTCGGGAAGCGGTCGGCTGTTGAACACGCGAAACGTGTTGCCGGCGAAACGAAACGCTTCGCCTTCGCGCTTCAGGTCACGCCCCTTCAACGGCACCCAGCCCAGCGATTTCCTGCCGCGATAGCGCAGGTAGGGCCGACGGTGCTGACTGCGCGACTTCGCATATTGCTCGCACGTCGCGTTGATCGTGCCGGAGTGGATGCCGAGCGCCTTGCTGCTCCCCGTCGTCAGCACGTTCAGATCGAATCCCGTCGGCCACTTCCTACCCCACTTGAGCGCGTGCTTCTGCGTGTCATTGCAGAAGTTCCAGACGTAGTTCACCGCACGGCTCTGCTTGTTAAGCAGTCCGTTGAGCGACTTCACGCGGTAGCAGTAGACAAGAATCATGCAGGTGATCCTAACCCGTGGAAGAAGCTGCCTGTCAACAGCACGCCTTTCCTTCCCGCCATCAATGGCGGGGTTTCTCGGAGCAAATTCTGATGAAGACAATCGGACTGATCGGCGGGATGAGCTGGGAATCGTCGGCCGAGTACTACCGAATGATCAATCGCCATTCGAAGGCGTTGCACGGCGGGCACCACAACGCGAAGAGCGTGCTGGTCACGGTCGATTTCGCCGAGATCGAAGCGCTGCAACGCACGCACGACTGGGCCGCGCTCGGCGAACGGATGTCCGATGCCGCGCGACAGCTCGAAGCGGCCGGCGCCGATCTCGTCGTGCTGACGACCAATACGATGCACCGCGTGAGCGATGCGATCGAAGCCGCGGTGACGCTGCCGTTCCTGCACATCGCCGATCCGACCGGCAGTGCGCTGCGCGATGCGGGCGTCGAGCGCGTCGCGCTGCTCGGCACGCGCTACACGATGGAGTTGCCGTTCTACGCGGAGCGGCTGCGCGGCAAGTTCGGAATGGAGGTGCTCGTGCCGGACGAGCGCGGGCGCGACGACGTGCACCGGATCATCTACGACGAGCTGTGCCACGGCATCATCTCGCCGGAATCGCGCGCGACGTACGTGACGATCATCGAGGAACTGGCCCGGCGCGGTGCGCAGGCCGTGATCCTCGGCTGCACGGAGATCACGCTGCTGATCGGCGCGGACGACTCGCCGCTGCCGGTGTTCGACACGACCGCGCTGCATGCGAAGGCGGCGGTCGAGTGGGCGGCGCGCTGACCGGGCCCGCCGCTGCGATGCTGCCGATGACGCGAACGCGTACCGGCACAATGGGCCGCTCGCCTCTACCGAACGGCCTCACGAACGGGGCAAGTTGCGAGGCAAGCGCCAGCATGGATGTACAACGACACCGCTAAAGCGGTTCGCATCGCATTCGCCGGCAAGTCAGGACGCTTCGACCGTCGCGCCTGACCCTTCGCTCGGTTCGACTGGCTGCTCGAACGGGCACGCAGCGGCGAATGGCGCTCGTTCCCCCTGCCCCGGCGTGCCGATCAACGCGACCAGACCACACGCGAGCGATCCGCGCCAGTGCAGATAGTCGTGGCCGCTCGCCGTCGACGCGTAGCGCACCGCATAGCCCTTCGCCTGCAGCACGTCGCGCAGATGGCGGCTCGTCGTGCCGATGCCGGCCGGCCCCTTGCCGTCCTCGAAACGGCCGCTCTCCAGATAGAAGCGCACGGGCAACCGCTCGCGCTCCCCATATTCGCGCGTCAGCCATTCGGCGGTACGCGTACGCGCATCGCCCTGCGTGGGCGCCCACCAGAACGATCCCGACTGGCTCAGCACGTTGCCGAACAGTTCCGGGTGGCGCAGCGCCGCGTAGGCCGACGCAAGCCCGCCGTAGCTCGACCCCGCGATCACCGTGCGCGCCGCCGGCGCGCTCACGCCTTCGCGACGCGCCCACGGCATCAGTTCTTCCGCGAGAAAGCGCGCGAATGCGGGATTCGGCGGCAGTTCCCGGCCGCGCGTCGCGCCGTCCGGATTGCCGACGATGAGCGCCGCGGTGCGCGGCACGCGCCCTTCCGCGATCAGGTTGTCGAGGATCGTCGGCGTCGGCACCGCGTCGACGTACGCGTGTGCGTCGAACACCACGACGAGTGCGCGCGCCGGATCGTCCGCACGGTAGCCGGCCGGTCGATACAGGTACACGTCGCGGGTATTGCCGAGCACGGTGCTGGCGAACCGGTAAGCGGTCAGCGAGCCGGCCGGCACGTTCGCGCGCGGTGCGATCCACGGCTGCGGCGGCGCGTCGCGCAACTCGAGCACCGACTTGCCCTGAAACGGATCCGGCGCGGGATTCATGGCCGCGTGCGGATTGAGCGGATCGCGCTGCGCGGTCGCGAGAATCGCGCGGCGCCGCGCACCGTCGTCGAGATCCAGTTCGGGCACGTCGGGAGCGAGCAGGTAGCTGATGCGCGTCGTGGCCGGCACCACGTAGCTGCGATACCAGACGTCGCTGCCCGGCAGGTGCCGCAGCGTGTCGTGCTCGCCCGACGGGCTGCCGAGCAGCCGCACGTTGTCGCGCGCGCCGCGCCACAGGAACGTGACGAGCCGTGTCGCTTCGTCGGGCGGGTTCAGGCCCCGCGCGATCGTTGCGTCGGTGCGCCACGGCTTGTCGGGCACCGGTTCGACGAGCGGCGTGCCGCTTGCCGGCACCCCGCGCCAGAACGCAT
>NZ_JAAGPB010000405.1:0-8023 GCF_017104585.1 Burkholderia sp. Ac-20392 | reverse complement strand
CGATTCGCCGGGCTTTTCGTCGGTCGAGCGGTTCGTGTCGATCGGCGGCGCGGTGGCCGGCTATCTCGACTACGAAACGCTGGTCGCGAAGGGCAGCGACACGCCGTCCGACTACCAGCCGGCGCCGTGAGAGCCGCGCACAACCCCCGCTGCACGGCCGCCGGGGAGGCCGAGGTCGTCGGCAACTGCGCGCCCGCCGCGTTCATCGGCGGGCGCGGCTACACGGATTACACGCCCGATTCGCCGGGCTTTTCGTCGGTCGAGCGGTTCGTGTCGATCGGCGGCGCGGTGGCCGGCTATCTCGACTACGAAACGCTGGTCGCGAAGGGCAGCGACACGCCGTCCGACTACCAGCCGGCGCCGTGAGAGCCGCGCACAACCCCCGCTGCACGGCCGCCGGGGAGGCCGAGGTCGTCGGCAACTGCGCGCCCGCCGCGTTCATCGGCGGGCGCGGCTACACGGATTACACGCCCGATTCGCCGGGCTTTTCGTCGGTCGAGCGGTTCGTGTCGATCGGCGGCGCGGTGGCCGGCTATCTCGACTACGAAACGCTGGTCGCGAAGGGCAGCGACACGCCGTCCGACTACCAGCCGGCGCCGGACGATCTCGCCGTGCTCCATTTCTCGTCCGGCTCGACGGGGCGCATCAAGGCCGCGATGCAGAGCTACGGCAACCGGCTCGCATCGCTGCGCAAGATCGTGCTGGGGATGGACCGCCCCGCGCAGCCCGGCGACCGGCTCGCGCTGATCGGCCCGATCACGCATGCGTCCGGGATGCTGATGCAGCCGTACCTGTTCTGCGGCGCGACGCTCGTGCTGTTCGACGCGTTCGAGCCCGCGCATTTCCTCGCCGACGTCGCGCGCCAGCGCATCACGCACACGTTCATGGTGCCGGCGATGGTCAACATGCTGCTGAATGCGCCCGAACTCGCGCAGGCGGACCTGCGCAGCCTGAAGGTGCTCGGCTACGGCGCGGCGCCGATGGCGCCGGCGCGCATCGAGGAAGCGTGGGCGCGCATCGGCCCCGTGCTGTCGCAAGGCTATGGCGCGAGCGAATCGACGTCGGGCGTCACGCGGCTCGGCATCGCCGACCACGCGCACGCGCTGCTGCACGACCGCGAGCGGCTCGCGTCCTGCGGCCGGCCGCTCGGCGAAACCGAGGTGCGGGTGGTCGATGCCGACGGGCGCGAAGTCGAAGGCGACGCGATCGGCGAGATCGTGATTCGCGGCGCGGACGTGTTCCAGGGCTACTGGAATGCGCCGGAGCTGACGCGCGAGGTGCTGGTCGACGGGTGGCTGCACACGGGCGACCTCGCGCGCACCGATCGCGACGGCTTCATCTATCTGGTCGACCGCAAGCACGACATGATCATTTCGGGCGGCTTCAACGTGTATCCGACCGAAGTCGAAGCGGCGCTCTACCGGCACGAAGGCGTGCTCGAGGCCTGCGTGGTCGGCGTGCCCGACGACAAGTGGGGCGAGGCCGTGAAGGCCGTGGTCGTGCTGCGTGCCGGCCGCGACGCGCAGGCGAACGATCTGGTCGCGCATTGCCGCGCGCAGCTCGCCGACTACAAGCTGCCGCGCTCCATCGATTTCGTCGCCGAGCTGCCGAAGAACGCGAACGGCAAGATCGCCCGCAAGCTCGTGCGCGAGCAGTACTGGCGCGGTGTCGCGCGCCGCGTCAACTGAAGGAGCCCGCCATGTTCGATCATCTGCAACGCCCTGAATTCGTCGCGCTGCGCGCGGCCGTACTGCGCTTCGTCGACGACGAACTGCGCCCGATCGAGCGCGAGCTGCGGCTCGACTCGGAAGGCGTGTGGCCGCGCGACGTGTTGCGCCGCGTCTGGCAACGCTCGGCCGCGCTCGGCTTCTATACCGCGAGCCTGCCCGTCGAGATCGGCGGGCAGGGGTTGTCGATCGCCGAAGTGTGTGCGCTGAAGGCCGACCTCGCCGCGTGCGGCGCGGCACTCGCGCCGCACGTGCTCGGCGAGCTTGGCGGCCCGCCGCGCGTCGGCAACATGCTGAAGTACGCGACGCCCGCGCAGCTCGATCGCTATTTCAAGCCGGTGATGCGCGGCGAGAAATCGACGTGTTTCGCGCTGACCGAACCGCACTCGGGCTCGGATGCGATGAGCATCCGCACCACGGCGGTCGAGGACGGCGATGCGCTCGTGATCAACGGCACGAAGCACTACATCAGCGGCGCGCCGTTCGCCGATTTCGCGATCGTGATGTGCGTGACCGATGCGTCCGCGACGCCGCCGCAGATCACGGCCGTGCTGGTCGATCTCGACCTGCCCGGCGTGAGCGTCGAGCACGAGTACGTGCCGATGTCCGGCCAGCACATCGATGCGGACATCCGCTTCGTCGACGTGCGCGTGCCGCGCGAGAACGTGTTCGGCGGGCTCGGCAACGGCTTCCGGCTCGGCATGTCGCGCATCAACGTGAACCGGCTGCTGCATTGCCCGACGATGCTCGGCCTCGCGATGTCGGCGTACCGGGCGTCGCTCGATTACGCGCGCACGCGCCGGCAGTTCGGCGGACCGATCGCGCGGTTCCAGGCGATCCAGCACATGCTCGCCGACATGGCCGCCGCGTTGTGGGCATGCGAAAGCATGATCGCGCATACGGCCGCGCTCGCCGATGCCGGCGCCGACCTGCGGATGACGGCCGCCGCCTGCAAGCTCTACGTGTCGGAACGCTGCTTCGAGGTCGCGGACAAGGCCGTGCAGATCCACGGCAACGTCGGCGTCACGCGCGGCCATCCGGTCGAGCAGACGTTCCGCAAGCTGCGGATGTTCCGGATCCTGACCGGCACCAGCGAGATCCAGCGCAACACGATCGCGAAGGCGATTCTCGAACCGGCCGCCGCGGGAGGCGCCGCATGACGGCGCACGACGACGCATGCGGCGCATGGCCGGCCACCGACAGTGAGGCGCCCGCCTGGTCGTGCCTGCGCGGCGTGCGGATCGTCGATGCCGGCCAACTGCTGCCCGGGCCGCATGCGTGCGCATTGCTGCGCCAGCTCGGCGCCGACGTGATCAAGGTCGAGCCGCCGGGCGGCGACGCGTTGCGGCAGTTCGGCGCCGACACGTTCGCGCAGTTCAATCGCGGCAAACGCTCGATCGTGCTCGACCTGAAGACGCCCGACGGCCGCGCACGCTTTCTCGATCTCGTGCGCGAAGCCGATGCGGTGGTCGAAGGCAACCGGCCCGGCGTGATGACGCGGCTCGGGCTCGGCTACGACGTGCTGGCGCAGGCGAACCCGCGCGTCGTGCTGTGCTCGATCACCGGCTACGGGCAGGACGGCCCGTATGCGAACCGCCCCGGCCACGACCTGAACTTCCTGGCCGATGCCGGCTACTGGTCGGTGCCCGCGCAGCTGCACGACACCGTCTCCCGGCCGCGCGTGCTGCTGGCCGATCATGCGGCCGCTCTGCACGCCGCGCTCGCGCTGCATCCGCTCCTCGGCCTGCCGGTACCTGTCACGCTCGCGCTCACCGCCGCATGGATCGTCGTGTGGGCCGGCGCCGCGCGGCTGCATGCCGACCGCCAGTTTCCGCACGACCGGATCGCACGTACGCGCGTCGTCGCGATACCACGCTGACGCACCGCATTCACCTGACGAAAACGCCTCGCCGGTGCGCCTCCCGCCCGGCCGGACAGCCTTGCCGGACAACGGTCGGCCGTTCCGTACGGCAGGTTGCACAACGCCCCGCCATTCACTGCTAAACACCCTGCAGCGGTCGTAATAAGAACGTCTCGTGACTGTCACGGCACAGTCACGCCCGCATGGCGGAATGCCGGTAATGTCAACCGGCGCGAGTCATGCATGGGCCAGAAAACGTCCGCGACCTCCCTGTTCCGTCACCCCATCGGCGCCCGCGCCGCTACCGCTTTCCTGTCCGGTTCTGCCGCAACCGACGGGCTGGTGTCGCAAGACCCGCCAGCCGGGCACGCCGAGCAGCATGACGACCCCGACTCGTCTGCCCACCGCTACCGCACCATCTGGCTGTCCGACATCCACCTCGGCTCGAGCGGTTGCCAGGCGCCGTACCTGCTCGACTTCCTGCGCCACAACGATTCGGAGTACCTGTACCTCGTCGGCGACATCATCGACGGCTGGCAGCTGAAGAAGGGCTGGTACTGGCCGCAGGCGCACAACGATGTCGTGCAGAAGATCCTGCGCAAGGCACGCAAGGGAACGCAGGTCGTCTACATCCCGGGCAACCACGACGAAGGCGCGCGGCAGTTCTGCGATCTCGCGTTCGGCGACATCCAGGTGCGCGGCGAGGCGTTCCACACGACGCTCGCGGGCAAACGTTTGTGGATCGTGCACGGCGACCTGTTCGACGGCGTGATCCAGCATGCGAAATGGCTCGCGTACCTCGGCGACACGCTCTACACGCTGATCCTCGTGCTGAACCGCTGGTTCAACCGGATCCGCAGCCGGCTCGGCTTCCAGTACTGGTCGCTGTCGCAGTACCTGAAGCACCAGGTCAAGAACGCCGTCAACTTCATCTCGCAGTTCGAGACCGTGATGACCGACGAGGCGCGCCGCCGCGGCTGCGACGGCGTCGTGTGCGGCCACATCCACAAGGCCGAGATCCGCGACATCGACGGCGTGCTGTACTGCAACGACGGCGACTGGGTCGAAAGCCTGTCCGCACTCGTCGAAACGATGGAAGGCGAACTGAAGATCGTCTACTGGACGGTGATGCGCAGCGCACCGACGGAGACCACGTCGCGCAAGGCCAAGGCCACTGCCTGACACACCCTTACTTACAGGACAAAGCCGCGATGAAGATCATGATCGTCACCGACGCGTGGGAACCGCAGGTCAACGGTGTCGTGCGCACGCTGAAGAGCACGTCGCGCGAGCTCACCGCACTCGGCCACCGCGTCGAAATGCTGACGCCGCTGGAATTCCGCACGGTGCCCTGCCCGACCTACCCGGAGATCCGCCTGTCGATCCTGCCGTACCGCAAGCTGCGCGCGCGGATCGATGCGTTCGCACCCGACGCGCTGCACATCGCGACCGAAGGTCCGCTCGGCCTCGCCGCGCGACGCTATGCGCGTTCGCGCAAGCTGCCGTACACGACCGCGTACCACACGCGCTTTCCGGAATACGTGCAGGCGCGCTTCGGCATCCCGCTCGCCGCGACCTACCGCTTCCTGCACTGGTTCCACGGCCCGTCGCTCGCGGTGATGGCGCCGACGCCGGTCGTCAAGCAGGACCTCGAGAAATTCGGCTTCACGAACGTCGTACTGTGGACCCGCGGCGTCGATCTCGACGTGTTCCGGCCGATGGAATCGAAGGTGCTCAATACCGCACGGCCGATCTTCCTGTACGTGGGGCGCGTCGCGATCGAGAAGAACGTCGAGGCCTTCCTGCGCCTCGACCTGCCCGGCTCGAAGTGGGTCGCGGGCGAAGGCCCCGCGCTCGCGGAGCTGAAGTCGCGCTATCCGGAAGCCAACTATCTCGGCGTGCTGTCACAGGCCGAGCTCGCGAAGGTGTATGCTGCGGCCGACGTGTTCGTGTTCCCGAGTCGCACCGACACGTTCGGCCTCGTGCTGCTCGAGGCGCTCGCCTGCGGCACGCCGGTTGCCGCGTATCCGGTGACGGGCCCGATCGACGTGCTCGGCGGAGGCGACGCCGGCGCGATGCACGAAGACCTGCAGGAAGCCTGCCTCGAGGCGCTGAAGATCGAACGCACCACTGCGCGCGCATGGGCCGAACGCTTCTCGTGGCGCGCGGCATCCGAGCAGTTCGCGTCGCATCTGAAGCCGCTGCCGAAGACCGCGTACTCGCCAGCAGAAGGTGCCGCCGTTTGAAACGAGACCTGAACGACAAGACCCCGCCCCCCGACGCAACGCCGCAACGGCACCGCCCGTTCGACGAGGAAGAGCCGCACGCCGACGCGGACGTGCATGCGCACGAGCCGCTCGGCCCCGACGATCGGCTCGCGCCGCTGCCGCCGAACCCGTACAAGCGCCATCGCGGCATCACGCGCGCCTGGTACGCCCTCAAGCATTCGCTGAACGGCTTTCGCGTCGCGATCCGCGAGGAGAGCGCGTTTCGCCAGGAACTCACGCTCGCCGCGCTGATGCTCCCGATCGGCGCGTTCGCACCGGTGCCGGCCGCCTCGCGTGCACTGCTGATCGCGTCGGTGCTGCTCGTGCTGATCGTCGAGCTGCTGAACTCGAGCGTCGAGGCTGCGATCGACCGCATCTCGCTCGAGCGTCACGAGCTTTCGAAGCGCGCGAAGGACCTCGGCAGCGCAGCCGTGACGGTCGCGCTGTTCGCGTGCGTGACGACGTGGGGCTTCGTGCTCGGACCGGTCGTCGCACGCTGGCTCGGCTTCTAGACGGCTGCCCTGCGGGCCCCTGTCGTGCCGCCCGCGTGCGGCGCTGCACCATGCGCCGCGCGGGGCCGCGATCACGAAATGCCCCGATGTGGCGAAACCCCGGTTTATAATCGTCCGCTAGACATAGAACAGCAACCCGCGCCGGACGAATCACGCAGCATCGATTGCAGCGCCCGCCAGTCCGGCACACACAGGGCCGGACGACATGGAAGCGAAACCTCCCCGCCGCACCCGCGAACGGATTCTCGAGTTGTCGTTGAAACTCTTCAACGAGATCGGCGAGCCGAACGTCACGACCACGACGATCGCCGAGGAAATGGAAATCAGTCCAGGCAACCTGTACTACCATTTCCGCAACAAGGACGACATCATCAACAGCATCTTCGCGCAGTTCGAGCAGCAGATCGAACGGCGGCTGCGCTTTCCCGAAGATCATCGTCCGACGATCGACGAAACCTGGTCGTACCTGCAGTACATGGCCGATTTCATGTGGACCTACCGGTTCCTGTATCGCGACCTCAACGACCTGCTCGCCCGCAACCGCACGCTCGAGACTCACTTCAAGCAGATCATCAGCCACAAGGTGCGCTTCGCGCGCGACATGTGCGAGCTGCTCGTGTCCGACACCGAGATGGTGGCGACGCCCGCCGAGATCGAGGTCATCGCCACCAACATGGCCGTCATTTCGACGTACTGGCTGTCGTATCAGTACGTGATGCATCCGCGCAAATACAACGACCAGGACGCGATCCGCGAGGAACTGCACCAGGTCAGCATGCACGTGATCTCCGTGATGGCACCGTACCTGCGCGGCCGTTCGCGCCAGCTGTTCGACGACCTGGTCTCCGGCAAGCTGCCGAAGCGCCAGTTCACCGACTACCTGCCGCCGCGCGACGGTTCGCCGCGCCCCGCCGGCAGCCCGGTCGTCACCGGGCAAGCCCCCGCCAAGGATTCCAAGCAATGAAGGCAGTGTGTGTTTACTGCGGCTCGTCGTCCGGCGTGCGGCCCGTCTATGCCGACGCCGCGCGCGCATTCGGCCGCGCGCTCGTGGATGCGGGCCTCACGCTCGTCTACGGCGGCGGCCGCGTCGGCCTGATGGGCGTGATCGCCGACGAAGTGATGGCGGCCGGCGGCCGTGCGGTCGGTGTGATTCCCGAACTGCTCGTCGACAAGGAAGTCGGCCATACGGGGCTGTCGGAACTGCACGTCGTGCCCGACATGCACCACCGCAAGAAAATGATGGCCGACCTGTCCGACGCGTTCGTCGCGATGCCCGGCGGCGCCGGCACGCTCGAGGAGCTCTTCGAGGTCTACACGTGGGCGCAGCTCGGCTATCACCGCAAGCCCGTCGCGCTCTACAACATCGATTCGTTCTACGATCCGCTGATCGCGCTGCTGCGCCATACGGTCGACGAGGGCTTCATGCGTCCGGCCTATTTCGATGCGCTCTGCGTCGAATCGGAACCCGTCGAACTGATCGAGCGACTGCGTCGCTACCAGCCGCCCGTCCACGACAAGTGGGCGCCCGACGCAGCCAAGTAACCGTCACCGGAACCCGCACGCGATGACCGCACCGTCCGACCGCAAGGCCGTCCTCATCACCGGCGCGAGCCGTGGCATCGGCCGCGCGACCGCCGTGCTGGCGGCCGAGCGCGA
>NZ_JAAGPB010000404.1:0-7876 GCF_017104585.1 Burkholderia sp. Ac-20392 | reverse complement strand
GCGCCGTGACGCGGCCGACGCCGAGCGTCTCGATCTCGTCGAGCAGATCGTCGAGCGCATCCACACGCACCATCCCCGCGCGCTGGAACGCCGCCGTATAGAGCGCGTCGCCGGGATCCGCGCGGCCGGTGCGCAATGCGAGCACCGGCTTGTTGCGCGCAGCCGCGCGCGCGGCCGACATGAACTTGCGCGCGGCGCGCACGGTGTCGAGTTCGAGCAGGATCGCGCGCGTGCCGGGATCGCTCGCGAGATAGTCGAGCACGTCACCCGCATCGACGTCGGACTCGCCGCCGAGCGCGACGACATGCGAAAAGCCGAGGCCCCGCGCATCGGCCCAGCCGAGCACCGCGTTCGTCAGTGCATTCGATTGCGACACCCACGCGACGCCGCCCGATCGCGCCGTGTAGGCCGGCGCGCCGAAATGCGCATGCCGTGCAGGCGACAGCACGCCGAGGCTGCCCGGCCCGACGATACGGAGCACGAACGGCTTCGCCGCCTTCAGCGTGCGATCGAGCGCGGCGCGATCGGCGTCCGTGCGCGCCTCGCCGACGATCACCGCGACACGCGTGCCGAGCTCGCCGAGCTTGCGCACGATGCCGGCCCAGGTGGCCGGCGGCGTGCAGATCACGGCCACCGACGGCGGCGCGGGCAACCGGTCGACATCGGCCACGACCGGATGCCCGTGCAGGTCGCGATACTTCGGATTGACGGGCCACACGGGCCCCTCGAACGCGCCGTCGAGCACGCGCGACCACACCATCGCGCCGATACTGCCCGCGCGCGACGACGCACCGACGACCGCAACGGACTTGGGCTGGAACAACGCATCGAGATGGCGAACGGTCACATCGGCTCCCTGCGGTAACGAAAGACGACCCGATCGGCATGCGGCACGGAGAGACCATACGCCGATCGACGCGAACCCAAAGCATAGGCGAAGCACATGCGGCTGCCTATATGCCGAACGGTCGACTATTCGACCCACGTCAACGCTCGCACCATGGATCTGCAACACGAGTATGGAAGCCATCACCGCGCGCCGGCCGAGCACATTCGCTCGGCGCACACGGTACAGGCGTGCAGCGCGACGCTGCGTCCGCTTCGTCAAAGGTGAGGATTTACGGGAGCTATGGTGAGACTCTTCGGGAATTGCACGGCGCCCCGCGCAAACACGCGAAAGGTGATCGGAATTCGCAGCACGCGTGCACCACGAGAATGGCGCAGGCCAATGCGCATGTGCTGCGCAATTGCACGGCTGTTTACCGGAATTCGCCGCGATATGCCGTCGAATCGCAGCGAATTCGCAAAACGGGATCCGTTGATTGCGCAGCGTCGCAGTTCAATGCGCCGTCGGGAATCGCGCCGGGAATGCACAAAAACAAAACGGTGCGACGGCCGCATGGCCGTTCGCACCGTCAGTCAGTACGCGAAAGGTGAGGTTTTTCGGGAGTCAGTCCTTGATCAGGAAACGTGCGCGGTTCTTGCCGAGCCACGTCGGCGAGCGCCCACGGCCACTCCACGTTTCGCCCGTCTTCGGGTTCAGGTATTTCGGCGGCGACGCACGCTTCGGCTTTGCTGTGGCAGTGGCCGCGCCTACCGGACGAAACCCGAGCTCTTCCGGCGTAATGTCGTATTCCTCGATTTTCGCGCGGATATCGGCAATCGCATCGGCAATCGCCTTCTCGCGTTCCTTGTCGATCTTTTGCTGAAGCCGTTCGAGCTGTGCGGTCAGTTGCCTGTAGGTCGCCATATGGATGGGACTCCGTGAGTGTTATTCGTGAAAAATAGATGACTCTCAGCCAACAGAAAAACACTTCGCCCGATCGTGGCCGCCTCAGCCGGTTATCTCGGGATCAATAACCGCTCTTCTTCTTGCACGCGAAGAGAAGATTTCGCGTGGCGTCATCGCTCGATTGCTGAAGCACTTCGAAATCGCCGTTGCAGATCGCCCGGGCGTTGTCCGTGCAATTGCTCCAGTCGCTGCCAGTGCATTGCACCTGGGTAGTCGGACGCCCGTCCGAAGTGAACAGCGGCGCGCTGCCGCCACACCCGCCGAGCCCTGCAACCAGAGCCAAAACAACGGCCGCCCGAGGCCACCGACAGACCGACGCAAGCATGTGTTTCATTGTTCTTCCCGTCAACCTTTTTTTGAATGTCGCGAGTATGCCATGCGCGGCCCTTCGGCCGTCAGTTCGGCGTACGGCCGGGTTGCCCGCGCGCCTTGTACGGCAAGCGCTTGCGTGGATCGTCGGTGATGCGAACGAACACCTGCTCGACGTCGGGAAGCGCCTCGAGTTCGCGCTGCAACGCCTGCTGATCGAACGCCGTGTCGGCACATCCTTCGACGTAAATGAAACGTCGCTGCACGGTGATCCACAGGCTCGTGCCATGCAGCCGATCGGAGCCGGCGAAGTGCGCCTTCACGGCGTCGGCGATCGGTGCGTCATACATATACGAATTCGGCTTCGTGCAGCGATGCGCGAGCCAGCAGGTGGTGCCGCGTTCGGCGCGGTAATGCGCGTCGTCCGTCATCTCGGCCCGGGTCATCCACGGGCCGAGCGGCAACGGGCATTCGGCCACGTCACGCGACAGCGCGACGAACGGATCGTTGTACCAGTTGCGCCGCGCCTCGGGCGCATCGGTGTCGCCGGACTGCGCGAACGCAGCAGTCGCCAGCAGCAGGGTCAGCCACCCTGCGATGCCGATCCGTTTCATCGTGATCTCCTGTTCGATGCTTCACGTCCGAGCGCGTCGGCTTGGCCGTTCGGCTTACCGGTCGATGCCCAGCGCCGCCAGTTTCTTGTACAGCGTCGCGCGGCCGATCCCGATGCGCGCGGCCGCTTCCACCACCTTCCCGTCGCAGGCCGCCAGCGCATCGGTCAGGAACTGGCGCTCCCACGCCGCCAATGCATCGGCATACGAAGCGGTCGACGCAGCGGGCACCTCGCCCGCGCGCCGTTCGACCGGCGCCACGGCCAGCGGCTGCGCCGGCGCCGCAACGTCCGTCGATACGCGCACCGGCCCAAGGAACGGCGCGAGCGCACGCGCATCGATCACCGACCGGTCCGACAGCATCAGCGCGCGTTCGAGCGTATTGCGCAACTCGCGCACGTTGCCCGGCCACGGATACGCACACAGCATCCGCAGCGCATCGTCGGTCAGCTCGCAATGGGCGGCGCGTCCGTGCTGCGCGGCCAATTCCTCGAGCGTTGCGTAGACGAGCGCCGCGATGTCGGACGCGCGCTCGCGCAACGGCGGCGCATGGATCGTCAGCACGTTCAGCCGGTAATAGAGATCCGCTCGAAAACGCCCGGCCGCGACCAGCGCCGGCAGGTCGGCGCTCGTGGCCGCGATGATCCGGACGTCCGCACGCACGATCCGGTTCGAGCCGACCGGCTCGAATTCCTTGTCCTGCAGCACGCGCAGCAGCTTGCCCTGCAGCGGCAGCGGCATGTCGCCGATTTCGTCGAGAAACAGCGTGCCGCGATCGGCCAGCTCGAACTTGCCGACGCGCCCTTTGCGATCGGCGCCCGTGTATGCGCCGGGCGCCGCGCCGAAGAATTCGGTTTCGAGCAGCGTGTCGGGAATCGCGGCGACGTTGACGGTCACGAGCGGCTGGAGCGCACGCGCGGACGCCGCGTGAATCGCATGCGCGAGCAGTTCCTTGCCGGTGCCCGTCTCGCCGAGCAGCAGCACCGGCGAATCGACCTGCGCGGCGCGGCGCGCCTGGCGCTTGGTTTCGAGGCTCGCGGCGCTCGTGCCGACGAAGCTCGCGAACGTGTATTTCGCGCGGCGCGCCTGCGCGAGCGAACGCTGCGTCGCGATCAGCTGCTGCTGAAGCTGTGCATAGCGGGAAAAGATCGGCGTGAGCGTCTTCAACTGGTCGAACAGCGCGAAGCCGATCGCGCCCACCGTCTCGCCGGCCTCGTTCTTCAGCGGCAGGCGCGTGACGACGAGCGGCTCGCGGCCCGTCTCCATGATGTCGAGCAGGATCGGCTGCCCGGTCGACACGACCTCGCGCATCAGGCTGTTCGGGATCACGGCCTCGCAGTCGAGGCCGACGGCCTGCTGCGGATCGGCGAAACCGAAGCGCGCCGCGTACCGCTCGTTCATCCACACGACGCGCGCATCGCGATCGACGACCACCGTGCCCGCGCTCGAATCCTCGAAGGTCCGGAACAGCGACTCGGCGGCGCGCCGCAGCACGTCGCCGTAGTTGACGGGCAGGCGCGCCCAGTCGTTCATCATCGTGTCTTCGTCTCCGTGTATTTTCGACCGGTTGTCTCCGGAACGAGACGGATTATCTCACTCTGGAGACACGCCGCAATGCGTTGTCCGGGAAAGCCCTGCCCGCTTCCACGGGCTGGCCGGACGGCCATTTCGTCTCCAGATCGAGACGTTTTATGTAGAATCCTCAGACAACGACCGGCGCGGGCCCGCCGGTCTCCGGCGGACCCACGTCCGGCGGTGCAATGCGGCCGATGGCACGAAACCTGCACGAACCTGAGCCGGTCCGCGGCGCGTCGCGCGATCGAACAACAACCAAAGCCATTAGGAGACTCCCCTTGTCTTTCGTGATCGTCCTCGCCGCGCTGGCGTTCCTGATGTTTGCCGCGTATCGCGGCTACAGCGTGATCCTGTTCGCGCCGATCGCCGCGCTCGGCGCGGTGCTCCTGACCGAACCCGCCGCCGTCGCACCGGTCTTCTCCGGCATCTTCATGGAGAAGATGGTCGGCTTCGTCAAACTGTATTTCCCGGTGTTCATGCTCGGCGCAGTGTTCGGCAAGGTGATCGAACTCTCCGGGTTCTCCGAATCGATCGTCCATGCGGCGATCCGCTACATCGGCCGTTCACGCGCGAATGCGGTGATCGTCGCGGTGTGCGCTCTGCTCACCTACGGCGGCGTGTCGCTGTTCGTCGTGGTGTTCGCGGTCTATCCGTTCGCGGCCGAACTCTATCGCCAGAGCAACATCCCGAAACGGCTGATGCCCGGTGCGATCGCGCTCGGCGCGTTCTCGTTCACGATGGATTCGCTGCCCGGTACGCCGCAGATCCAGAACATCATCCCGACCACGTTCTTCAAGACGACCGCCTGGGCCGCGCCGGCGCTCGGCACGATCGGCTCGCTGTTCATCATCGTCGTCGGCCTCACGTATCTCGAATGGCGCCGCCGTACGGCGATGGCGAAGGGTGAAGGCTACGGCACGTCGCTCGTCAACGAGCCGGAGCGCGTCGAGACCACGTCGCTGCCGCATCCCGCGCTCGCGATCCTGCCGCTGATCCTCGTCGGCGTGTCGAACTTCGCGTTCACGAAGCTGATTCCGCAGTGGTACGGCGCCGCGTCGTACACGGTCGCGCCGGAAGTGCTGCCTGGCGTGCACGCACCGGTCACGACGTCGATCAAGACGGTCGTCGCGATCTGGTCGGTCGAGGCCGCGCTGCTGCTCGGTATCGTGCTGGTCATCCTGACCGCGTTCAAGCGCGTGAGCGGCCGTTTCGCGACCGGTTCGAAGGCCGCCGTCGCCGGTGCGCTGCTCGCCGCGATGAACACCGCGTCGGAATACGGCTTCGGCGGCGTGATCGCCGCGCTGCCGGGCTTCCTCGTCGTCAGCGATGCACTGAAAAGCATTCCGAACCCGCTCGTCAACGCGGCCGTGTCGGTCAGCTCGCTCGCCGGTATCACGGGCTCGGCATCGGGCGGCATGAGCATCGCGCTCGCCGCGATGTCGGACCTGTTCATCAAGGGTGCGCAGGCTGCCAATATCCCGCTGGACGTGCTGCACCGGGTCGTCGCAATGGCGAGCGGCGGCATGGACACGCTGCCGCACAACGGCGCGGTGATCACGCTGCTCGCGGTTACGGGCCTCACGCACCGCGAGTCGTATCGCGACATCTTCGCGGTCACGATCATCAAGACGCTCGCCGTGTTCTTCGTGATCGCCGTGTACTACACGACGGGGCTCGTGTAACAGCCCCTCGGCGGCCCGTCTCCGGGCCGCTGCCCACCGGCCGCGTCGATGCGGCCGGCTTCTCCTCCGCTCCTCCCCCTTTTTGCCGCGCGCCGCCCGGGCGCTTTCGCCGGCTCACTCATTGTTGTCCACAGCAGAACACTACGTTGGTCGCAGCGGCATTTTTCGCGCGTCGGGCGAGGCCTACACTGCTTTCGACGGTCACCGTATGCGATCGGCACCGTCGCAAACCTGGAGGTATCCGTTCATGAAGCCGCTGATCCGCACCATCGCCCTCGCTGCCGCCTTCGCCGCTCCCCTCGCCGCGCAGGCGCAAGCCAACCAGCCGCTTACGCGCGCCGAAGTTCATTCTGAAGTGGTTGCATTGAGAAAGGCCGGCTTCCAGCCGAGCGACTGGTTCTACCCGGCCAGCATTCAGGCCGCCGAGGCAAAGATCGCCCGGCAGCAGGGTGCCCCGCGGGGCGCGGGCGCCGGTTACGGCAATCGCGGCGCGTACTCCCCGGGCCAATAATCCGGTTTCGAAGCCGCCGGCTGTGTGTGCGTCAGCGCCACGTTCCCGGCCCGCGCAGCGCGCGCCGCACCGCGCGGTCAGCGCGGCTCGATGCTCGCTTTCGCGTAGGACTCACGCTCCAGCTCCAGTATTTCCGCGCACAGCTGCAGGTGCGTGCCGGGCGGCGCAACGACGTGCCGCTTCAACTCCGCCAGCACCTGCTCCGAGAATTCGCGCTTGACGTCGGTCGTCCGGCCGCTCAGCACCGCGAGCTTCGCGTGGACGAACGCGCGCGACGCCGGCGACGTGCCGACCGCGAATGTATCGAACCGCAGCGCGCGGCTCTTGATGTCGAGTTCGTCGAAATGGCCGGACGCGACAAGCGCGGCATTGAGCGCGCGCAGGGTCGCGCCGGCGTCGAACCCGTCGAGGTTCGCGGAATATTCGAGCGTCAGGTGGGGCATGGTGTCGGTGGCCTCGTGGGTATCGGGAAAAGCGCCGGAAGGCATCCCGAAAGCCCACGCAGTGCCACCGGATCTATGCCTTGACCGGCTGGATCAGACGCGCGCAGGCGCTTGCCTGCGGATCGCCGGCGGGCAGTTTCCCACAGATGCCGTCGAACTGCTTCGCGATCGATTTGACCGACGCATCGTGCGCACCGCTGCCGCGCCAGCGGTTCAACTGCGTGACGACCTTGGTCAGCGCGCGCAGGTTCGCGCCGTAGAACGCGTCCCGCGTCTTGTCGGCCTGCGCGAGCACGCTCGCGGCAATCCCTTCGATGCGCGCCGAATCGTCCGGCGCCAGCTGGACCGCATTCGCAAAGTAGGTCGCGCCCCAGCGCAGCTTCGTCGCCGGCCCGCTCGCCGAGTCATATGCCTTGCGGTACCAGTCGAGCGCCGCGGCCTTGTCGCCGCGCGCCTTCGCATTCGCAGCCAGCCCGGACATGAAGTAGTACGGCGTGGACGAACGCGTCAGCTCGGTCTTCAGCAACGCATCCGACTCGTCGTACAGCCCCGCGTCGGTCAGCGTGTCCGCACCTTCGCTGACGAGCGCCTGCCGCTCGTATGCATTCGCGGCGCCCTGCACCGACGCGGCGATCTGCTTGCGCGCCGTGTCGGCCAGCGCCGGCGCGGCCAGCGGTGCGCCCTTGCGTGCATCGCCGCGCGCGAGCAGCACGCGGCCGTGCAGCGCCATCAGCCGGTCGATCGACGACAGCGTGGTATCGGTCGACAGGCGCGCGAGGGCCGAGTCGTACGCGCCACGCAGTTTCGCGCGCTGCGCGTCGTCGCCGCCGAGATACGCAACCACGCGCGCAGGCGCCGCAACCAGCACATCCGAATCGGCACGCGACAACGCAGGATCCTGCAGCACCGTGCGCAACGAATCGGCAAGCGCTGCCTTGTCGAGCGCGCCGGCA
>NZ_JAAGPB010000403.1:0-7931 GCF_017104585.1 Burkholderia sp. Ac-20392 | reverse complement strand
CCATGCATCGGGCGACGTGCGCATGATCGACGCGTCGAGCCAGTCAGTGGCCGACGCGGTGCGCGCGGCAACCGGCGGCCACGGCGCGGACATCGTCTACAACACGGTCGGCAGCCCGTACTTCGAAGCGGCGAACGCATCGATGGCGATCGGTGCGCGGCAGATCTTCATCTCGACGATCGACCGCAGCGTGCCGTTCGACATCTTCGCGTTCTATCGCGGCCAGCACACGTTCGTGGGCGTCGATTCGCTACAGCTCGGCGGCGCCGCGGTCGCACGGATCCTCGACACGCTCGCGCCCGGCTTCGGCAACGGCACGCTGCGCCCGTTCCCGATCGACGACGACTACGTGTACCCGCTCGAGCGCGCACACGATGCGTATCGCGCGGTACTGGCCGGTGCGCGCGAGCGCGTCATCCTCAAGCCCTGACGCCGGACCACACGGGAGACCGCCATGATGGATTACGTGATTTCGCTCGCGGTGGGCCTCGGCGTCGGCGTGCTGTACGCGCTGCTGCACGTGCGCTCGCCGGCCCCGCCGCTCGTCGCGCTCGTGGGCCTGCTCGGGATGGTGATCGGCGAACGCGCGATCGCGCTGCTGCGCTGACGCGTCGATGCGGCGCCGACGGCCCTAGCGGTCGTCGCGCCGGCGGAACGCCCACCATGCGGCGAGCCCCGTGAAACCCGCGACGAGCAGCACCATCAGCCAGAAGCCGTGCTTGTTCTCCGAGAACGGCACGCCCCCGACGTTCATCCCGAAGAAGCCGGCGACGATGTTGATCGGCAGCGCGATCACGGTCACGAGCGTCAGTGTGAACAGCGTCCGGTTGTTCTGCTCGTCGAGCCGCGAGCCGATCTCTTCCTGCAGCAGCTTGATCCGCTCGTTGAGCCCCGCCAGATCGGCCAGCACCAGCGAGAACTCTTCGGTCGATTCGCGCAGCTCCTGCACGTCTTCCAGATGCAGCCACGCAGGCGGTTTCGCGAGCAGCCGGAAGATCGACCCGGGCTCGGGCGCGAGCATGCGCTGCAGGCGCGTCAGCGTGCGGCGCATCGCGCCGAGCTCGATGCGGCTCGACGTGAGCCGCTGCGACAGGAAGCGATCCTCGATGCGGTCGACGTCGACGCTCGTGCGCCGCATGATCTGGATCAGCAGGTCGGCCTGGTCGCGCAGCAGGTGCACGAGCAGCTCGGCGGGCGACCTGAACTGCTCGCCGTCGCGCACACATGCGCGCAGCGTGTCGACCGAGCGCAGCGGCTTGAGCCGCGCGGTGACCATGATGCGCCGCTCGACATGGACGAACAGCGTCGCGATCTCCGACGGCGTCAGTTCGAGGTTGAACATCACGTCGTTGACGATCGCGCGCAACGCGCCGTCTTCCTGCTCGATCCGCGTCGAGCGCGAGCCTTCGTGGAGGAATTCGAAGAAGCTGTCGGGCAGCCCGAGATGCGTGCGCATCCAGCGCTCGCTCGCGCCGTGCGCGAGATTGAAGTGCAGCCAGACGAAATCGTCCGACGCGGCACCGTGCTCGCGGCACGTGCGCAGCCACGAGGCAGCCGAATCGGCATCGAGCGTCGCGCCGGATCCGCCCGGAACGAAGCGGAATCCGCACACCATGCCGGACGTATCGGCGCCGTAAGTCTGTACGATCAGGTCCATCGTGTCGAAGGTCGTGCTGCACACGGCGCGCCGCGCAAAACGGGTCGCGCGCCCGCGCCGGAAAAGGAAAGGAGACGTATGCCCGACGGGCGTGACGCGCCGGTGACAGCGTCACGCCGCATCATACCGTCCGATTCCGTGCCCCCCAAAAACAACGCGCCGCCCAACGGGCGGCGCAGGTGCGGCGGGTCGACACGCGCAAGACGCGTTACTGCCGCGTCTCCGACTGCGCGGCGCTCGGGCACGCGGGATCCTTGCCCCAGTGCCCCTCGCAGACGCGCCAGCGGCACAGTTGATCCTCGAAGAAACCGCGCTCCGAACACTCCTTCACGCGCGATGCCAGCGAGCCGGTCGTCGCGGCCGTCTTGGTCGGCACGGCTTGCGTCTTCTGCGCGGCGAGTTTCTTGTCGGCCGGCTTCGTGCGCGCAACGAGCGCCGCGAGCAGATCCGCATCCGGATCGTCCTTCCCGCCCGCCTTCGCGGTACGCACCGGCGCCGCGTCGCGATGTTTCTTCGCCTGCGCGAGCTCGGCCTGCTGTTCCTTGCGATGCTTGCGGGCCTCGGCCTTTGCATCGGCCTTCGCGTCGGCCTTGCTGTGCGCGGCGACCTTCGCGCCCTTCGCGGCGTCGGCCTTCGCGGTCTTGGTCGTCGCGGCAGCAGCAGCGGCGGCCGCACCGGCCGTGGCCGCGCCCGATGCGTCGTCGGTACCATTGGCGAGCGCACGCGACAGGCGGCTGTTGTCCGCGGCGGACGCGGACGATGCGGAAGCAGCGGTTCGGGATGCCGCGTCGTCGTTGAAGATCGTGGCCGGTTGCACGGCGGACGCAGCGGACGCGGCATTCTGCGCAACCTGTACGGCGGCATCGCTGGCCGCTGCGGCCTTCGCCGGTGCAGCTGCGGCAGGCGCGGCCTCGGCCGCGACGGCGGCAACCTGCTCACTGGAATGCTGCATGCGCCATGCGCCCCAGCCACCGACGGCAACCACCAGGGCCACGACGGCGGCGATCGGCGCCTTCAGCGAACGGCGCGGCGGCTCGGCCGGGGGCGTGACACGTCCTTCCAGATTCGCGAGAATGCGCGACTGCTGAGCTCCGTCGCCTGCCGGTTTGGTATCGGACAGCAAGCTGGGCGGAGATTTCGAATTTGAATTTTCCGGCGCACTCATTCAGCGTCTCATTGAATCCTGGTTTAATTCACCGCGATAATATAGCCCGGCCTCTCGAAGCAGCCTGATTCTAAGAGCAAGCATTGCAAAACACAATCAATTCCAATTTCCGGGGATTTCGTTGATTGCCGTCGCACTCATCGCCTATTTCGCCCTTGCCGTAGCGGTTGCGGCACTGTTGCTTTTACCGGGTATCCGCGCGACCGTTTTCGAATCCGTCGCCCAGTTTCACGGCCGTCTTACGCGCCGTGCGAACGATCGCGCCACGCGTACGCGAAGTCAGATTGTTAAATCGGCAAGCGTTACGCGCGGTGCTTTAAACGACGTGCAAAATTTACTGGTTCGCCGGCGCTTGATGATTATGGTATCGGCAGGTATTCTTGCGACGCCGCCATTGGTCGCCATTGCGTTACGCGGCCGGCAATTGTTCCAGTACGACGACACGGCGCGCGTGCCCGACGAGAAGATCGCCGCGCTGCTGCAGGGCGAACAACTCGTGCCGCCCCCGCCGCTGCCGCCGGAAGTCTTCGCCACCAAGGAAGTCGAACAGGTACGCCCGGCGCTGAAGGATGCGAGCCGCGACTGGAACCTGCTGGATCCGGATTTCCGTACGCGTTTGCTGCTGGTCTACAAGATCATGCACGAACAATATGGTTATGAGATGGCGTTGCTGGAAGGTTATCGGAGCCCGGAACGACAGAACCGGCTCGCGCAGATGGGCGGTAGCGTGACCAACGCGGCGGCCTTCCAGAGTTATCACCAATTCGGGCTGGCGGCCGACAACGCATTCCTGCGCGACGGCAAGCTGGTCATTTCCGAGAAAGATCCGTGGGCGATGCGCGGCTACCAGTTGTATGGCCAGGTCGCCGAACAGGTTGGCCTGACCTGGGGGGGCCGCTGGAAAATGATGGATCTCGGGCACGTGGAATACCATAAACCCGGTTTTAAACTGGGACGCGGCAGCTAGCCAGGGCTGCCGGACAGGAAATAATGAGGGCGGCATGGGGCTTTTTAATATCCCGGCAGGAAACGATATGGGCGGCGCAAAAAATCATGCATTCCGGTGCGCGATTTTTTCCGGCCGCCGCTTCCGTTTTAAATCTCACAGCGTCCTTTCATTAATGCGCGCGCCTTCTCCGATGCCGCGGGCGCATTGATGCCAGCCCCCTTCATCCCGTTTGACAGCATGGCGACACATCGCGGCGCCACCCTTGCCGCTCGGCGCGCCTGCGTCGCCTCACCGAATCGCACCGGAACCTGAACGTCCTATGCAACGCATCCTCAACGTGCTGACTCATCCGCGTACGCTCTCGATCGTCGGGATCGTCGCGCTAGCGGCCATTCTCTTCATCGTCGCCGACATGCTGCAGCTGCCGCTCCTGTGGGCGGCGATCGCGTTCGCGACGATCCTGGCACTGTGGCTCGTCGTCGCGCTGTGGCGCCGCTGGCGCGTGAAGCGCGCGAACCAGCAGCTCGGCCAGGTGCTGGAAGAACAGGCGGAAACCGGCAAGATCGCCGCGCCTGCCGCCGCCGCGCTCGCCCCCGATTCGAAGACGGCCGACCTCGACGTGCTGCGCACGCGCCTGTCGGATGCGGTGAAGACGATCAAGACGTCGAAGATCGGCCAGGTGTCGGGCGGCTCCGCGCTGTACGAGCTGCCGTGGTACATCGTGATCGGCAACCCGGCCGCGGGCAAGAGCAGCGCCGTGCTCAATTCCGGCCTGCAGTTCCCGTTCGCGGACAAGAACAGCGCCGTGATCCACGGCATCGGCGGTACGCGTAACTGCGACTGGTTCTTCACGACCGAGGGGATCCTGCTCGACACGGCCGGCCGCTATTCGGTGCACGAGGAAGACCGCAGCGAATGGCTCGGCTTCCTCGGCCTGCTCAAGCGCTATCGCCCGAAAGCGCCGATCAACGGCATCATCGTCACCGCGAGCATCGCCGAACTCACCGGCAACCGCCCCGAATTCGCGATCAACCTCGCGAAAAACCTCCGTCAGCGCGTTCAGGAGCTGACGGAGAAGCTCGAAGTGTTCGCGCCGGTCTACGTGATGTTCACGAAGGCCGACCTGATCACCGGCTTCACCGAATTCTTCAGCAGCAGCGACAAGCACGAGTACGACCGCGTGTGGGGCGCCACCCTGCCCTACGAGCCCGACGACAAGCGCGACGTCGTCGCGCAGTTCGACACGCACTTCGAGGAGCTCTACGAAGGGCTGAAGGAAATCAGCGTCGCGCAGCTGTCGCTGTCGCGCGGCAACCAGCTGTCGCCGGGCCAGTTGAGCTTCCCGCTCGAATTCTCGACGATCAAGCCGTCGCTGCGCGCGTTCCTCGCGACGCTGTTCGAGAACAACCCGTTCCAGTACAAGCCGATCTTCCGCGGCTTCTACTTCACCAGCGCGCTGCAGGAAGGCGAAACCAACAGCACGGCCGCGCAGCGCATCGCGCACCGCTTCGGCCTCGACGGCGCCGCGCTGCCGAAGCCGCACAGCGCGTTCTCGAAGAACGGCTTCTTCCTGCGCGACCTGTTCTCGAAGGTGATCTTCGCGGACCGCCAGACGGTGCGCCAGTTCGCGAGCCCGACCAAGACGCGGCTGCGCTACGCGACCTTCTTCGGCTTCGTCGCGGCGCTGGCGCTCGCGCTCGGCGGCTGGACCTGGTCGACGATCGGCAACCAGCAGCTCGTCGCGAACGTGCAGGCCGACCTCGACAACGTCACGCGCCTGCAGCAGGGCCGCAACGACCTGCAGTCGCGCCTGCAGGCGATGGACATCCTCGAAGACCGGATCGAGCAGCTCGAGCAGTTCCGTCGCGACAAGCCGATTTCGGTGTCGCTCGGCCTGTACCAGGGCGACCGTCTCGAGCAGCACCTGCTGACCGAGTACTACAACGGCGTGCGCCAGATCCTGCTGGCCCCGGTGTCGCAGAACCTCGCGTCGTTCATGAAGGACGTGAACGCGCACCCCGAACAGCTCGTGCCGATGACGCGCCCGCCCGAATCGGGCGCCGTGCAGGGTGGCGCGATGCCGGTCTCGACGAACGCGGCAGGCGCCGCGCCGCAGGCCGGCGCCGCACTGGCCGCGTCCGGCGCCGCGCCAGCCGCCGCCTCGCAGCAACCGGCCGCACCGCAGGGCGGCCTCTACAGCGACGCGTCGCCGACCAACGTGCAGGACGCGTACAACGCGCTCAAGACGTACCTGATGCTGTCCGACAAGCGTCACGTCGAGCAGGCGCACCTGACCGACCAGCTCGCCCGCTTCTGGCGCGGCTGGCTCGAGACGAATCGCGGCAACATGCCGCGTGACGAGATGATCAAGAGCGCGGAGCGCATGATCTCGTTCTACCTGTCCCGCGTGAATGACGACGACTGGCCGATGATCGACGCGAACCTCGCGCTCGTCGACCAGACCCGCGAGAACCTGCGCCACGTCGTGCGCGGGATGCCGGCCCGCCAGCGCGTGTACGAGGAAATCAAGGCACGCGCATCGACCCGCTTCGCGCCGATGACCATCGCGCGCATCGTCGGCGACGGCAACCAGGGCCTCGTGGCAGGCAGCTACGCGATTCCGGGCACGTTCACGCGCGAAGCGTGGTTCGACTACGTGCAGCCGGCGATCCGCGACGCGGCGACCAAGGAACTGCAGGCGAAGGACTGGGTGCTGAACACGTCGACGCAGGACGACCTGACGCTCGAGGGCAGCCCCGAGCAGATCCAGAAGACGCTGGTCGGCATGTACAAGACCGAGTACGCGCAGCACTGGCAGAAGTTCATGCAGGGCATCGCGGTGCAGGGCTTCAGCAGCTTCGGCCAGGCCGTCGACGGGATGAACCGCCTCGGCGACCCGCAGGATTCGCCGATCCGCAAGATCCTCGAGACCGCGTACGACCAGACCTCGTGGGACAACCCGTCGCTCGCGAACGTGACGATCAAGAAGGCGCAGACGGGCGTCGTGAACTGGGTCAAGCAACTGTTCTCGCGCTCGCAGGCCGGCCAGGTGGCGGCTGCCAACATCGACATCAACGGCAATCCGGCCGAGGTGCCGATGGGTCCGATCGGCCAGGAGTTCATCGGGCTCGCGCGGATCGTCGCGACGCATGACGGCACGTCGATGCTCAAGGGCTACATGGATTCGCTGTCGAAGGTCCGCACGCGCTTCAACGTGATCAAGAACCAGGGCGACCCGGGCCCGGGCGCGCGCCAGCTGATGCAGCAGACGCTCGACGGCAACGGTTCGGAACTCGCCGATTCGCTGAAGCTCGTCGACGAGCAGATGCTGACGGGCCTCACCGATTCGCAACGCAAGTCGCTGCGTCCGCTGCTCGTGCGGCCGCTGATGCAGGCGTTCGCGGTCGTGATCCAGCCGGCCAGCGCCGAAGTCAACAAGGTGTGGAACGCGCAGGTCTACCAGCCGTTCCAGAACTCGCTCGCGACGAAGTACCCGTTCGCGGCGAGCGCGAAGGTCGAGGCCGGCGCCGGTGAAATCGCGCAGGTGTTCGGTCCGGACGGCTCGATCGCGAAGTTCGTCGGCACGACGCTCGGGCCGCTCGCGGTGCGCCGCGGCGACACCCTCGCCGCCCGCACGTGGGGCGACATGGGGATCGGCCTCACGCCGGACTTCACGAGCGGCTTCGCGCGCTGGGTCGCACCGCTCGCCGGCGGTGCGGCAGGCAGCGCGGCCGCGTCGTCCGAGCCGCAGACCGTGTTCCAGATCCTGCCGCAGCCGAGCACGGGCACGACGGAATACACGATCGCGATCGACGGCCAGCAACTGCGCTACCGCAACACGCCGCCGCAGTGGACCAACTTCGTGTGGCCGAATCCGCAGGGTTCGCCGGGCGCGACGCTGTCCGCGACGACCTTCGACGGCCGCACGGTGCAGCTCGTCAACGAGCCGGGCCGCTACGGTCTCGAGAAGCTGATCAACTCGGCGCAACGCAAGCGCCGTCCGGACGGCACCTGCGACCTGACATGGGCGCAGGGCAGCGTGAACGTATCGGTGACGATGCGCATCATCAGCACGTCGCAACCGTCCGGCGGTGGCGGTGACCAGCCGCAGCAGCAGAGCCTGCGCGGCCTGCAGCTGCCGTCGTCGGTCGCCGACGCGA
>NZ_JAAGPB010000037.1:0-36678 GCF_017104585.1 Burkholderia sp. Ac-20392 | reverse complement strand
CGCGGTCGCGATCGCATGCGCGATCGGCGGCATGTTCGTGCTGCGCTGCGTGCACCCGCCGTCGGGCGCCGTTGCGCTCACGGCGGTGGTCGGCGGCCCGGCGATCCATTCGCTCGGGTTCAGCTTCGTGCTGGAGCCGATCGCACTGCAATCGGTAATCCTGCTGTCGGCCGCGCTCGCGTATCACGCACTGACCGGGCACCGCTACCCGCACGGCGGCGTGCGGCCTGAAGCGAAACCGCAGGCAGCCGGCACCGCACCGGCGCGCGGCGGCTTCACGCGCGGCGACCTCGACACGGTGCTGAAACGCCGCGGCGAATGGCTCGACGTCGATCCGGACGATCTCGAAGCACTGCTGCGCGAAACCGAGATGCAGGCCTATACACGCACGTTCGGCCAGCTCTCGTGCGCCGACCTGATGACGAAGAATGCGATCGAAGTCGCGCCGTCGACGTCGGTGACGGCCGCGCTCACGCTGCTCGATCGCCACCGCGTGAAGGCGCTGCCCGTCGTCGACGGCGAAGGCCGCCTGACAGGCATCGTCACGCGCGCCGACCTCACGCGCCAGCAGCGCCGTCCGACCCCGCTGTGGCAACGCCTGTCCGCGCGGCTGCCGCAATCGTTCGGCGGCCAGCCGGCGAGCGTCGCCACCGTGATGACGCGCGACGTCGCGTGCGTGCCGGAAACGATGCCGATCACCGCGCTCGTCCCGCTGTTTACGCATTCGGGCCACCACCATATTCCGGTCGTCGATGCATCGCGCCGGCTCGTCGGGATCATTACTCAGACGGATCTCGTCACGGGCCTTTATCGGCAGACGCAAATGCTCGAGGCCGCGTAACGCATGCGGCGCACGTAACGCCATGTAACGGCCGGCGCAATGCGGAATGCATTCCATCCGCCCGAATTCGGCCATTTATATCATGTTGTGATATATTCCTCGCTACCGAAACTGACTGTCCGACCGCCCCGATGAACGATACCCGACGCGCGCTGGCGAAAAGCGATTTCCAGCAACTGTCCGAGTTCCGCTACCAGATGCGCCGCTTCGAGCGCTTCTCCGAACGCGCCGCGCAAAGCGAAGGCGTGACGCCGCTGCAATACCTGCTGCTGCTGCACATCAAGGGCTATCCGCATCGCGAATGGGCAACCATCGGCGAACTCGCGGAACGCCTGCAGGCGCAGCATCACGGCGTCGTCGCGCTGGTCACGCGCTGCGAAGCGCTCGGCCTCGTGAAGCGCAAGACGAGCGAAGCGGATCGCCGGCAGGTCGAGGTTCACCTCGAGCACGCCGGCGAAACACTCCTCGCGCGTCTCGCGGCCATGCATCGCGCCGAGCTGAAGTCGCTCAAGGACGCGTTCCAGGTTCCCCAGATCGATTACTGACCCTTGCTCCTTCCACTCCGATGAACGCACCACACAAACGCGATTTCGCGACCAACGACCGCCTGCCCAGGATCGCGTTGCTCGCCGCCGGGATCGGCCTGCTCAGCACGCTTGCCGCATTCGTGCTGTTGAGCCTGATCCACCTGTTCACGAACCTGTTCTTCTTCCAGCAGTTCTCGTTCGCCGATCGCTCTCCGGCGAACAACACGCTCGGCGCGTGGGTGATCGTGATCCCGGTGATCGGCGGGCTGATCGTCGGGATGATGGCGCGCTTCGGTTCGGAAAAGATCCGCGGCCACGGCATTCCCGAAGCGATCGAGGCGATCCTGTTCGGCAAGAGCCGCATGTCGCCGAAGGTCGCAATCCTCAAGCCGCTGTCGTCCGGCGTCGTGATCGGCAGCGGCGGCCCGTTCGGCGCCGAAGGCCCGATCATCATGACGGGCGGCGCACTCGGTTCGTTGATCGCGCAGTGCGTGCACGTGACCGCCGCCGAGCGCAAGACGCTGCTCGTCGCCGGTGCGGCCGCCGGCATGACGGCCGTGTTCGGCACACCGGTCGCCGCCGTGCTGCTCGCGGTCGAACTGCTGCTGTTCGAATGGCGCCCGCGCAGCTTCCTGCCGGTCGCGCTCGCCTGCGCGGTGGCCGGTTTCGCCCGCGCCGTATTCTTCGGCGTCGATCCGCTGTTTCCGCTGACCACGGCCGCACCGACGCCCGTCGCGCTGCTGTCGTGCATCGTCGCGGGCCTGCTGTCGGGCATGCTCGCGTGCGGCCTGTCGGCGGCGCTGTACCGCGTCGAGGACACCTTCGCGAAGCTGCCGGTGCACTGGATGTGGTGGCCCGCGCTCGGCGCGATCGTGATCGGCATCGGCGGCTGGCTCGAGCCGCGCGCGCTCGGCGTCGGCTACGACGTGATCGGCGACCTGCTGCATCAGCACATCGCATTGAAGATCGCGCTCGCGCTGTTGATCGTGAAGGCCGTGATGTGGGTGATCGCACTCGGCTCGGGCACGTCGGGCGGCGTGCTCGCCCCGCTGCTGATGCTCGGCGCCGGCCTCGGCACCGTGCTGTCGCCGATGCTGCCGGGCGGCGACCCGGCGCTGTGGCCGCTCGTGTGCATGGCCGCGACGCTCGGCGCCACGCTCGGCGCGCCGCTGACCGCGATCGTGTTCGCGTTCGGCCTCACGCATGACGCGAACGCGCTGCTGCCGCTGCTCGCGGCGACGCTCGTTGCACACGGCTTCGCGACCATCGTGATGAAGCGCTCGATCATGACGGAAAAGATCGCGCGCCGCGGTTATCACATCTATCGCGAATACGGCGTCGATCCGCTCGAGCGGCACGACATCGGCGAAGTGATGACGTCCGCCGACCTGCTCGTCGCGATCGACGGCGCAGCGACGCTCGATGCCGTCGAGTCGCAGTACTTCGGCGCGAAGCAGACACACCGTGCGTACCCGGTCGTGCAGAACGGCCGCCTGCTCGGTCTCGTCGATCGCGCGACGCTCGATGCGCAGCGCGCCCAGGCCGCAGCCGACACGCCGATCTCCGGTGCATTCGCCAACCGCGCGCCTGCTGTGGCGCAGGCGCACGAAACGTGCCGCGTCGTCGCATCGCGACTCGCGGTGCTCGGCCTCGAACGCCTGCCGGTCGTCGACGACGAGCAATCGATGCGCATCACGGGCATCGTGTCGCGCAGCGACCTGATCAAGCCCGCGCTCCAGCACTTCGACGACGAGCAGAAGCGCGAACGCTTCCGCCCGATCGTCCCGGCCAACCTCCGCGACACCGGCACGCGCAAGGCCGGCTGACCCCCCGCGCGACGCCCTCGCCGCGCACGCCCCACTCGCATCACCGCTTCCGCTCGATGCGGCACGCCCCTCGCGTGCCGTATCGCCTTCCGCTTCCCGTGTTTAAAGTTGGTTAACAATTCGACGGACGAAAGTTTGTCATCATGGTACTCATGCGACGGGGCCATCAATCAGCCATTCCACTTCGCGATCAAAAAATGAGTTGCGGCACGGCATGCAGACGCATGCCGCTCGCCGCGACCGTCACGCCACCACACGACCGGGCAGCGCGCCGACCACGCAGCGCATGACGTCGTGCCGCACACGATGCATGCCGTGCCGCAGCAAAGTGCACAGCATCCGAGCCGCCATTTGGCAAGCGCGTTAACAACTTGTTTCGGAATAGCCGGAACCGTGCTCGCCCGATGCAATCTCACTGTTACGCAGTCCTGCTGCGCATCCCACTCAATCAATCACGACTCGAGGGAGATAACGTGAACGCGAAATACTTACCGCTCATCGCATTGACCGTGGCATTTTCTGCTCATGCAGCCGATTCTGCCCTCCAAAACGTGGGACAAAGCCAGAAACCCGCCGACCAGGTCGCGCAGTGCATCGCCAAGACCTGGGCCGACAAGTCACAGCAACAAGTGACGTCGCAGTATGAACTCGCGAACGGCCTCGCCATGGCCGTGTATGCGCCGGGCCAGCAGCCGCCGAATGGCGCTGCCGCCATCGTGCGCCCGGCCAATGCCGCCAGTGCGAAAACCTGGGTGGGTTTCCGCGGTGGCGATGCATCGTCGGCCGGCGACATCAACGCCTGCCTGTAACGAGAACAGGCGCTCCGGATGGCCTTGCGCCATCCGCTTGTGACAAGCCCCGCTTCGGCGGGGCTTTTCTTTTGCTGCGCGGGTGCGTGTTACAGGTAGCTGCAGACGTAATCGAGCGTCTCGAGCACTTCGATGTCGAAGCGGCTCTTGCCCGGCACCGAGAACGATTCGCCGGCGCCGTAGGTCTGCCATTCGCTGCTGCCGTCGAGCTTCACGCGGCACTTGCCGGCCTGCACTTCCATCAATTCGGGGGCGTCCGTGCCGAAGTTGAGCGCGCACGGCAGGATCACGCCGAGCGTCTTGCGCGTGCCGTCCGGGAAGAGCACGGTATGCGACACGCACTTGCCGTCGAAATAGACGTTCGCGCGCTTGACGACCGATACGTTGTCGAATTGGGTTGCACTGGTCATGAAATGCCTCTGATTGCTGGATGCCGGATGGCGATGTTGTTGGAGGCCGGCCGGAGCGGCGGGCCGGCCGCTATGATACCGGCTCGCGCGGCATGCGCCGGAATGGCGCGCCCGCCGCACAAGCCGCGTGCCGGTGAAATGATGTCAACGTCACGCAAACTATAGTCAGGATAGCGATGCAATTCCGGTCGCGAACCGAGAACACCCATTCACCGCAGGCCCTTGCGCCGCGCGGAATCGCGCAGGCAGTCGAGCAACATCGCGGCGGCCGGCGTCAGCGGGCTGTCGCGACGCGTGATGACCTGCACCGAGACACCCGGCAAGCGCTCGCGGATCGGCAGCACCGCGAGCTGGTCGCGCGCCCACTCGCCCTGCAGCAGTTGCTCGGGCATCGATGCGATCAGGTCGCAGCCGGTCATCAGGCTGTGCGCGAGCCCGAAGCTCGGGCATTCGACGACGCGCGCCGGCACCGGCAGCCCGTAAGCGACGAACGAATTGAACAGCACCTGCGTCGAGCTTTCCGGCGACGGGTTCATCAGCCAGTCGGCCTCGACGAGATCGGCGAGCGACGTGGCCGACGCGAGCGGATGCCCCTTGCGGGCGACGATCAGCGACCGGCTCGCATAGAGTTCGGCGTGATCGAATTCGGCTGCCAGCAGTTCGGGCACGACGACGGCCACCGCGAAATCGAGTGAACCGTCGTGCAGGCGCGGCAGTGCGACGCCCGGAAACCCTTCGATCAGGTTGACGCGCGCCACCGGGAAGCGGCGCCGGAATGCGCGAAACGCATCGGGCAGGATCGTCACCGCGGCGGCCGGCGTGATCGCCGCCGCGACGGAGCCCGTCATCGCGCCCTGCGCCTGCTCGATGTCGTCGCGAGCGCGCTGCATTTCGGCGACGATCAACCGCGCGCGCACCTGCAACTGCTGGCCGAACGCGGTGAGCTGCACGCCGCGCGCGGTGCGCACGACGAGCGACACGCCGAGCGCGATCTCCAGCTCCTTGACCGCTTTCGTCAGCGCCGCCGGCGACACGTTCAGGCGCCGCGCGGCCGCGCGAATGCTCCCCTCTTCCGCGACGGTGACGAACGCTTTCAACTGATGGTATTTCATGGCGGCGACGCGTGATCCGTGGAAACCCTGTGCTGCGCGGCACACGCCGGCTCAGGGTATTCCCGAGCGGCAACCGGTGGTGAGCACCAAAGCAATTTATCAGCTTCTGGTACACAAAAGAAATTTATATGCTTGCTCGTCATATGTGCGCCAAGCGCCCCACCTGCCCCACAGGAGACACCATGCTGCAAGCCGTGAACCCCGTCATCCCCGGTATCGCCGCGATCGCACCCGAGCTGGTCGAAGTGCGCCGCCGCATCCACGCTCACCCCGAGCTCGCGTTCGAGGAAACGCTCACGAGCGATCTCGTCGCCGAGTTGCTCACCGGCTGGGGTTATGAAGTGCATCGCGGCATCGGCAAGACGGGTGTGGTCGGCGTGCTGCGCGAAGGGCAAGGCACGCGCACGGTCGGGCTGCGCGCCGACATGGATGCACTGCCGCTCGCGGAAACCACGGGCCTGCCGTACGCAAGCCGCCACGCGAACAAGATGCATGCATGCGGCCACGACGGCCACACGGCGATGCTGCTGTGCGCGGCGCGCCACCTCGCAGCCACGCGCCAGTTCTCCGGCACGCTGAACCTGATCTTCCAGCCGGCCGAGGAAAACTTCGGCGGCGCGAAGTCGATGATGGATGACGGTCTGTTCGACCGCTTCCCGTGCGACGCGATCTTCGCGATCCACAACATGCCGGGCCGCGCGGCCGGCGACATGGCCTTCCGCACCGGCGCCGCGATGGCGTCGGCCGACCGCGTGACGATCACGCTGCGCGGTGTCGGCGGCCACGGCGCGATGCCGCATTTCGCGCGCGATCCGATGTCGGCCGCGGGCAGCATCATGGTTGCATTGCAGACGATCGTCGCGCGCGAAGTCGATGCACAGCATGCGGCCGTGATCACGGTCGGCAGCGTGCAGGCCGGCGAGACGTTCAACATCATTCCCGAAACCGTCACGATGAAGCTGTCGGTGCGCGCGCTGAACGCCGACGTGCGCGCGCTGCTCGCGCGCCGCATCGAAGCGCTCGCGAAAGGCCAGGCGGAAAGCTTCGGCGTCACGGCGGAAGTCGACTACGACTACGGCTACCCGGTGCTCGTCAATCATGCGGAGCCGACCGCGTTCGCGGCCGACATCGCGCGCCAGATGCTCGGCGCCGAACGCGTCGAAACCGACTCCGCACCGTTGATGGGCAGCGAGGATTTCGCGTTCATGCTCGAAGCGCGCCCCGGCTGCTACGCATTCATCGGCAACGGGATCGGCAGCAAGGGCGGCTGCATGGTGCACAACCCCGGCTACGACTTCAACGACGACATCCTCGCGATCGGCGCGAGCTACTGGGTTCGCATCGCCGAAGCCTGGCTCGCGGCCTGACGGCCCTTCATCCCATCGTTTCGCGCCCACCGGGGGAGCCCCACATGGAAACGTCCGCCCTTTCGTTCGCCGGCACGCCGGTCGATGCTCGCGCCGCCGCGAAGAAACGCCGGCTGATCGCGGCCGCCGCCGTCGGCAACGCGCTCGAGTTCTACGACTTCACGGTCTACAGCTTCTTCGCGATCCTGATCGGCAAGCTGTTCTTTCCCGTGCATTCGCAGTTCGGGCAATTGATGCTCGCGGTGGCGAGCTTCGGCGTCGGCTTCGTCACGCGCCCGCTCGGCGGGCTCGTGATCGGCATGTATGCCGACCGCGCCGGCCGCAAGAAGGCGATGATCCTCACGCTGCTGCTGATGGCGCTCGGCACCGCGACGATCGCGGTTGCACCGACCTTCGCGCAGATCGGCCTCGCCGCACCGCTGCTGCTCGTGCTCGCGCGCCTGCTGCAGGGGTTCGCGTCGGGCGGTGAAGTCGGTGCATCGACGACGCTGCTGCTCGAACAGGCGCCGCAGCATCGTCGCGGCTTCTACGCGTCGTTCCAGTTCTCGAGCCAGGGGCTCGCCGCGCTCGCCGGTGCACTGACCGGCGTCGCGCTGACGTCGTCGCTGAACGCCGCGCAGCTCGAAAGCTGGGGCTGGCGCGTGCCGTTCATCATCGGCACGCTGTTCGTGCCGATCGGCTACTGGCTGCGCCGCACCGTCGAGGAAGTGCCGGCCGCCGCGCCTGCCGCCACGCACGACGAGCCGGTCGCATCGCTGCCGCTCGCCGACGTGCTGCGCCATCACGGCAAGGCCGTGTTCGCGGGCCTCGGCGTGACGATCGGCGGCACGTCGATCCACTACATCATCGTGTTCTACATGGCGATCTACGGCGTGCAGGTGCTGCACCTGCCGACGTGGCTGTCGATGACGGCCGGCTGCGTCGCCGGCGCGATCCTGATGCTCGTGACGCCGATCGGCGGCCACCTGTCCGACGTCTATGGGCGCAACCGGATCGTCTGGTGGACGCGCATCGTGCTGATGGCCTCGATCTATCCGGCGTTCGTCGCGCTGAACCGCTGGCCGGGCGCCGCATCGCTGCTGTCGATCATCGCCGCGCTGTCGATCGTGCATGCGATCAACATCGGCGCGACGGGTGCGATGCTCGGCGAACTGTTCCCGCGTGCGGTGCGCGCCACCGGCGGCGCGCTCGTGTACAGCATCGGCGTCGCGATCTTCGGCGGCTTCGCGCAGTTCTTCGTCACGTGGCTGATCGCGGCGACCGGCAATCCGAATGCGCCTGCGTGGTACGCGATCGGTTGCGGCGTGATGACGTTGCTCGCCGTGCGCTGCATGGATGAAAAGGCCGGGAAGGCACTCGACTGACGAGTGGCCGACGCACGATGCGCGATTGACGTGGTGCGCGCGCATCGTGCATGATCGCTCCATGCGCCACATCACGACCACCTCCTCGACCACGACGCGCACGACCGCCTTCGGCGGGCTCGTGCGGCGAGTGCGCGCAAGGTCGTAGCGCCATCCCTCACAGGCCCCGCCGGTTCCGGACGGGGTCTTGTCGTTTCTCCGTCCGTATCGGTCACTCAGGAGAAACGCAATGCCCGAAGTCTCTTCCCCGAAACGCGCACTGCTCGTCGTCGACATGCAGGTCGGCCTGTTTCATGGCCCCGAGCGTCCGTACGACGGCGAACGCGTGCTCGCGAACATCAACCGGTTGATCGGTCGCGCGCATGAAGCCGGTGCGCCGGTGTTCGCCGTGCGTCACACCGGGCCCGCCGGTTCGCCGATCGCGCCCGGTTCTCCGCTGACCGCGCTGGTGCCGGAACTCGCGATCGATACGGCGCGCGACATCGTGTTCGACAAGGCGCAGTCGAGCAGCTTCGCCGGTACGCGGCTCGCCGAATGGCTGCGCGAGGCCGGCGTCGCCGAGATCGTCATCGCGGGGATGAAGACCCAGTACTGCGTCGACACGGCCTGCCGCGCCGCCGCCGATCACGGCTTTCGCGCGGTGCTCGTGACTGACGCGCACACCTGCATGGACACGCCGGAACTGCCGGCCGAGCGGATCGTCGCGCATCACAATGCGACGCTTGGGGGGCCGTTCGCGACGCTGACAACGACCGACGCGTGCGTGTTCTGACGCACGACGCGCCGATCGGACTGGGGCGCGCGAGAGAGCGCGTTGCGATAACGTCAGCACTGAGCATGCACATCATCGCGTGCCCCGACGGAGCGTGCGACGCATCGCTGCCGCCGAGATACTCGACGTCTCTCAGCAATACGCCTCATTGGCCCCGCAGGTTCCAGACGGGGTCTTTCCGCGTCTCCGTCCATACCGATCACTCTCGAGAACGCGATGGCCGATCCGCTATCTTCAACGCGCACTGTCCATCAGCGACACGCATGCGGGGATGCTTTACGGCCTCGAACGTCCATACGAAGAGAAACGCGTGCTCGCCAACATCACCCTGCCGATCCCGTCCCGCGTCGGCGGCTGCCGCCTCGACTTTATCTCGACGAGCCGCCTCTTGAATTTCACAGTGCGAAACATATTCACGCCGAGATTGAAGGAACGACGGCTGACGCCAAAATCCATCAATATCGGTTACTGAATATCAATCGCATGCGAACGTAAGCGGCTTTTTCCCGCCGTCGTGCAGTTACCGTAATCGCATCGGACTCATATTTTGGCGTCGGACTATTGGGCTGCGAGAACTCGGAGAATGAAGACTCGACTACGATGACCGTTGGATAAGACGACGCACGTCGTGACCTGCAGGGCCTGACTACGTTGAATATGCACGACAAGCTGCGCGGCTACTATGAACAGGAACTGGCGAAGCTGGAAAATCAGTTCGCAACCTTCTCCAACGAATATCCACGAATTGCCGCCCGCCTGAGCTTTACAGGCGGACAGACGGACGACCCGCACGTCCAGCGGATGATGCAGGCATTCGCGTTGATTGCAGCCGAAATCCGGGCCAACCTGGACGACGGCGCACCGAAGTTCACCGAAGCGCTGCTTCATGTCTTGCACCCGCACTACTTGCGACCGTTCCCCGCATGTTCGATCGCTCGCTTCGATCCGATCAAGGAATTACCGGGCAAGCCGGTCGTCTTGCCGCGTGGCATGGAGCTCACGTCGCGCGGCGGGGAAGTTCGCTTTCGAACCGCTTATGACGTAACGCTTGCGCCGATCCGCATCGCAAACGCTCGATTCTCGCGCAGCACCGTCGCACCGGCACAAGTCGCATTGCCGCCGAACACAACCAGCTTCATCTCCATCACGATTGAGCCGACGGTCGCCGCCTCGCCGCTCGGCGCCGTTTCGCCCGACACGCTGCGCGTCCATTTCGCTGGAGAACGCCAGACCGTCGTCGCGCTGCTGGATACGGTCCTGCTACGCGTCCGGGGCGCATTTATCGAAGCGGACGACAGTGGACGGTGGTTGCCAATTGCAGGGATACCGGTCACGCCGGTCGGGTTCGGCCCGAACGATATGCTGCTGCCGTCGCAAAATTCGCCGCTGGTTCAACCGCTGCTGGAATACGTCGGATTTCCGGACAAGTTCGATTTTGTCGACATTCATTTACGCCGATGTCTTAAACCCGACCAAATGAATCGCGCGCAGCGATTAACCCTGCATTTGGCGATCGAAGGTATGCACGCCGATTCGCGGGTCGCGCAAGCGCTCACCCCGCTATCGGCGGACAACATGGGATTGTTCTGTACGCCAATCGTGAACCTTTTTAAGCATATGGGAGTGAAGTCGTCGCGCGACGAAATCGTCGCGGATTATCCCGTAGTGCCGAAACCGAGCCGACCAGACATACGCGGCATCTATTCGGTTGATGCGGTTCGCGATCTGTCAGACGGGACCGCTATTCCGCCGCTGAATGCGTGGGGCGTCGGGGCCGGCGAACGGTTCTGGATCACGCGCCACGATCCCTACGCGGCAATCCATCACCCCGGACGTGAAACGTCGCTCGTACTGCTACGCGCGGACGGGACAGCGGAGGCGAAAACACCGCTGCAATTGAGTGCAGACCTCACCTGCACGAATCGCGACTGGCCATCGCGGATGCGGATCGGCTCCCTCAAGGGCGATCTGAAAAACGAAAACGATCAAGTGCCTTGCTGGATTACGCTGCTGAAACAGCCGACGCCGACCTATAGCGCGTCCCGTGAGTCGGAAGCGCAGTGGCGCGTGCTCGCACTGACGACAGCCAACCTGACGCAGTTGACACGCGGGGGGTGGCCGGACTTCGTGAAACTTATGCGCCAACTTGCACCGAGCGACCGACGCGCTGAACACGTCGGGGCGATTTCGTTCGTCAAGCGAAACGTCGTCGAGAGACTACTGGCAATCAAGCCGCATTCGGCCCTAGTGAGAGGCTTCGAAATTGTGATGGCGGCAGATGAGAGCGCGTTCATTGAAAACAGCATGGGTACGCTGATCCTTCAGCTCGACCTATACCTGTCGCGGTACGCGCCAGCCAATAGCTTTACGCAGCTCGTCGTGCTATCGAAGAACGACGGCTCCGTGATCGTTCGTTGCCCGACGCGGCCGGGCCTCGCGCCGCTGTTGTAGCGTTACACAAGACTCGAAATCAGGTGACAGCCGCATGTTGCTCGATGGCCGTGTCGAGCAATCGGAATGCCGTTGTCCTTCATCGATTCATCGCCTTCCTCGATGAGGTTCGGTGACACGTCGGGATGCTGCGGACACGACACGCGATCGCCCTTGCGAGCGACATAGCGACCATCGAATTTCATGGTCGATGAGCCCGTTTCGACTTTGCCGCCGTGGTCAGTGTCGTCACCGACGCGAATCAAGTTCATCATGAAATGACCTAGATAGTTTTCGCTAATTTCGGCCCATGCCGTCAAGCTTTAGAAGCTGCGCCTTCATTGCATCAAGAATACAGGTAGCATCTTTGCCGCATAAATTTCGCTTCGAAAGCCATTCTCTTTGTTGGCCAATTGCGTCGCCCAGCGACTCCCCGGCCGATTTTCTTTGCTCGATCAATTGTGAAAACGATGTAGCAACGCTTTTATCAAACGACGAAAGCTCATATGAGCCGCATATCTCCATCTCCACTTCACTCTTTGCCTTGTTGCAGTTGAAAGATGGATTAGGCTTCGCGTTATCGCGAACCCGTTTTAGAGTGAGAATCGTTTCCCCATACCACCGCAGCAGAAGTTTTCCGGAACTAGGAGAAAACATCCACGCACCACTTTCTTTATTTGATGCCCCCAAACTTCCTTGCCATGGCTGAGCACCACAAAAGACCCGAATAACATCAACCGCCGTTGATCCCGGAATATCAATTTTGTAATTTTTTTCGGTAGCATTTATTGCTGGATTTCCAAATCCAGACATGCTTGATGAAATTAGTTCGCGCAAGCTAGTTTGTGAGGTTTTGCTATTTATTTCGGCACAAGATTGATTTTCAGGGGCGTCAGTCCATATCTGATTTTTTTTAAAAACGAACAGCCTTCCTACCAACCTTGGATCATTCCATCCGTAGCTTGGAGTCCACTCCGCATCAGCATTCAAGTGCACCGATTCTACTTCCCATCGACCTTCAATGACTGGATTCCATTCGGCAGCAATAGCATGCAACGACTGGAGAAAAATAAATAACCCAACCCACATCAGTTTAAAAATTTCTCGCAATCTTATCAACATGCCACCCCCTAGGGACTTACAAGCTCGATCATTCATGATTAATCGGCACACCATTCATTTCATATCGTCCTTCTTGATACAAATTCACTTCATCATCTCGCCTGTGCACGAGACCGGGAAGCACCGTTCCCTTTGATTTAATGCCCTCTTTAATCTTACTCATTGCAGCATCAACTTTTCCATCGTTAATCAAATTCGTCACACTGTCCCATCGCGCCGCAGGGTTGTAGGCAAAACTGACAAGCGCATCAAATTGATTCTGAGAGAGTTCGATTTTTATTGAGCGCCGGACCATTTCCTCATATGGCTTGACGGTATGGCGCAGTAAACCGACCTCTTGCTCATGGGTCAGATCGACCAAGTTTCGATTATTTTTTGCGAAATCATTGGCGTCAGAATCCTGTTTTCCCGCAGCCTTCGCGATACCTGCGGCGGCTTCGTCAGACAGGCCAATGACTTTCATGTCCGCAGTAATCCCTGCCTCGCTGCGCCCCTTCATATCATATCCAGCCCCCAACGTAACTCCGCTTGCTCCGCCGGGCCAATGCAATCGATTAGTCGTGCCGGCCTGCGCCTCGTGTGAAAATATAAACCATAACCCATCGTCAGAAAGAGCGTGACCGATGGTCACCTCTTTCGCCGTGAAATTCCCGATCAACCCAATCGGATGAAGATGCCAAGGAGAAAGGTCCGCGGGGAAGCCATCGACGCCCTTGATTTGCTCCCACCACTGAAGCTTCGCGAGCCGTTCAAGTTCCGTCTTCCACATCTCGGTCTGCTTCTGCATGAGCGGGGTGAGTTCTTCCCACTTGCCCAGACCGCCACCCCATTCGGTTTCGTTACGCACAACCAGATGCGACACCGCTTCGGCCATCCACGGAGTTTCCAGCGCGTGTTTCAGTTCCTGCGCCGTCACCTTTCCGTCGTGGTCCGTATCGATCGCCTTTTCAATCTTTGTGATGAGTTCGCCAGCGTTGACCTTCGCAGTTTCCCCCAAAAACTCAGTACCTTCCTCGTCCGCCATATACTGCTCGGTCGTATGAATATGGCGTTTGAACATGTCGGCAGGGTTGACGCTGCCGTTGTCCACCAATTCGAAACCCGGCCATTCCCAAGGACTACGAGGCTGTACGTGAGGGTGATCGGTGTCGCACACCCAGCCAGCTAGGCCGGAGCCGTCCTTCGAGCCAACCGTGATGTTCCACCAATGATGGCCCTTGTCGTCGACCGCGACATTGCCCTCACCGAGTTTGTCGAGTTCAGTACGACGCAGCACGTTCCGGAAGTCCGCGCCCGGTCCGCTTGCCTTGGAAACGTTCAGCGGAAAGTTCTGCCATCCCGCAACGTTCGCCGTGCTGATCGTGTTCGCCAGACTGCTTTCGACCCACAGCGGATTGCCAACGTCCGCTAACTTTTGTTGGGCCTTCTGTTTGCCTTTCGCGGGCACGTTAGTCACGCTCTTGGGCTGCACCTTGATCCAGCGCGAACCCTTTTTTACATCGCCTATCGGCACGAGCTTCAACCCCGATTGAGTCAGTTTCTGATCGGGCGCGGGAATTTCGGTGACCAGCTTGGCCCCCGGCTCTATTTCCAGAAGCGGCTTGTTTTTATCGTTCAGTTCTTTGGCACGCGCGCGACTTCGGTCCATGAAATCTTTGAAATCCGCGCCCGCGAATACTTCGAGATGCAACATTGGGTAGTTCGGCTTCGGCGGTATCGGACTCGCCTTCATGGGCCATTGATACTGGCCGACATGCGCGACGACTTCGCCTGCCTTGATGCGCTGCGGCTCCTTCAGGATCACGACCGTGTCGAGCGGCTTCGGATCGACAACGGCATCCAGTTCCCCTTTGAACACGTAGCCCCAAGGCGCTTGGGGAGACACCGGCTTACCCACTTCGGCAGGCAATATCGTGCCCGATTTGATGGACTTGATCTTGATCCAGTCCAGGTGGGCGGGATCGCCTTCGCCCGCAATGATTTCGGCCCCGGTCGGTAATATCCCGATAATCTTGCTCTTGCCGTTCGGCAATTCTCGAATATGCAATCCCGTCTCGGGCGGCGGCAGGGCGACATCCTGATCGGTATCGACGGGCGGCGGTGCGTTCTCGTTCGTATTGTTAATCGGCAGATCGTCGGCCCCATCGGTGCGCCTCGCAGGCGGCTGCGCAGGCGCTTTCGGTTTCGGAACGGCTTGCTTGTCCTTCGCCTTCTCGCCCACCCGATAATAGCGGTCGCCTTCCCAATAGGACATCGGCGAGAGAGGTACTTGATTCGGATGCCGGTCGGTTTTCGCTTGTCCAAGCGATTTTTGATAGGTGTTCCAATCCATCGTGTGCATGTACAGGCTGAAGAACACGAGGGGTTTGTCGTTCCCCGGTTTGCTGTTTGCTGGTGCGTGATCGGCCGGAGCGGACGCGGGTGTGGGAGGCGCGGCGGTGGTCGATGCGGGCGCGGGAGCCGACGCAGGAGCCGACGCTGGTTTGGCAGGCTCTTTCGGTGCTGGCTTCGGCGGCAGTTTCAGTTCATGCCGGACCAGTACAAAACCGGTCGAGAAGTGCGCCAGACTATTGTCCGGGTACTTCGTTTCCTCGTATTTCGTGTTCAGCCGGTACGCGACGATCTTACCGTCCGCAATTGCGCGCACGCCGCTATCCTGCGTCAGCATTTGCGCACTGCCTTCGTCGAAGTGCACGCCCCCATGCCACATGCCACTGATGCCCAACGGAAAAAAGCCGGTCCCGCACTTCGCCAGCGCCTTGAAATACGTCATCGGGTCGGCCGCGTCGCTCTTGTCTGCGGGCGTGAACGGGTAGGCCCAACTCAGCGGCCTATCAACCGGCTCGGCGTGCTTGGGGGCCGAGTGAGGAGCGGCCGCTGGGTGGCGCTTCTTTTTAGGCGTTGTCTTGCTCATGATTCCCGACTCGGATTCGGTTTTCAGAATTTTTTATGTTGATACGATACCGGCTGCGCGATTCAACCGGAGAACAGGGTGAAACGCCCGCCATCGACCGATACCGGCGACGAATGCAGCGGATTTTTCAGCGTACCGCTTGCCGCGCCGGCCTTTTCCCAATCCGCACACTTTTCCACAATCTGGCCTGACGTTGCGTTCTCGATCATGTTCGCCGTCAATTTGATATACGAACCGTTCGCGCCAATCCAGATTTCGTCGGCCGACAGGTACATCTTCTTGCCCGCCGTAATCTTCACATCCTGCGATGCAGCCAAGCTCATCGAATCGTTCTGTGCCTGAAGGTCGATCGGACCACTCGCCGCGTAGATTTTCACTCCGAGTTTTTCCGCAAACAGGCTGATTTGTTCCAGTACGCTGGCAAGCAACGCACGGCCGGCTGCGAGGTTGATGTTCTCGCCGGCGACCACATTGGCCTGCTGGTTTGCTGTGATGTGCGCCGATCCTTGCGTCGATGCGGCAATGCCCTCGGGGCTCGACAGCAGCATGATCGGCTTCGCAAAGCCGTTCGCGTTGCCCGTGCCGCCGCCTGCCGTGCGACCGCCCTTGGTCGTGCCTGCCACCGGGTGTTGCGTCGCGTCGGTGAAGGTTTTCAGCGCGTTGTGGCCGTCTTGCTGGCTTTGCGCCCGATTCGTCTGGCTCGCCTTTGATGTTGTTTCCAGCGTCGCCTCGGCGCGGGTCAGTTGTTCGGATGCCGCCGTCGCGCTCATCGGTTGGGTCGCGGCGGGTTGCGTCGAAACGTAGAGCCCTTGTTCGGCCCGCACCGCACCGTAGCCCAATGACTTGAGGTCAAAGCCCTGCCCGATGAACGCGCCGCGCGTGTTGCCCGAATGCTGGATCAGATAGCCCAGGTGCAGATGGGAGCTATAGCTCGTCGAGTACAAGTGCACACGGTTCTGCCCGCTGGCGTCGTCCATCATCAGTTGGTTGTAGCCTTCGCCGCCGTATTCGCGCGACAACAAGCCAGAGGTCAGCCCGTGCGTGTGCCATTCGGGCATGCTTTCGCCGCCATGCATTCTGGACAGGATCACGGGACGATCGCAATCACCGTTGATGAAGCCGATCAAGACTTCGTCGTTCTTGCGCAGTGGAAACATGCCGCCGCGCTTTCGGCCCGCATCGGGCATCGCCGCACGTATCCACGCCGACACGTTCTGGTCGCCGTCATTGAGTCGATTGGACGTCAGCCGCACCTTCGCACGCAGCATCGCATCCGTATAAATCTCTTCGTCCTCGGGACCGCCGACGATGCCCGTCTGAAGCTGCATGATCGGCTTCTTGTGTTCGAACGGACTACGAAACGCGACGCGGCGCCGTTGCGCTTCGATTTCGACGTGGAAGAATCCAACGCCGCCGTCGTCATGGCGCACGGACGAACCCGCACCGCTCGCGCGCGCTTGCTCGACTTCAGCGCGCAGGCTCCTGCGAAAACGCATCAGGTTCTCGAGTCCCGGCACGTTATTCCGGATGAGCCAGTTCACCGAGAGAATCGCCATTTCGCGATCCTGATCCGGTTGTGCGTCATGCACCGGGTGCCCGGTCAGCACCCCATAGCGGCCAGGCCATGCGCAACGCAATGCGCCCACGCCGTAGAAGCGTTGCGCGCGTGAGCGCCATTCCTCGGTGACAACGTTTGCCTGAGCCTCGCCCATGTCGCGATCGGACCACGTATGCGACCCGGTGTATTCGTACTGCTCACCCAGCCCCGGTACATCGTCAAGATCGAACGCAGGCATCGTGACGTGCTTCGAAAGATCCGGACGCTTGTAGTCGAACGTACCTGTGTCGAGTTCGGCCGACTGGATTTCCTGCGAATCGATCCACTCGCTAAGACCATCGAATTCTTCGTTCTGCACCGAGCGGCTAAACAAAATGGTCTTTTGCTTCAACTCGGGAACCGAGAAAAGATCGTCCATGATGACGACCTTGTGCGACTTGCCGTCCTGCGCGATATCGAAACGCGGAAAAAGGCCGAGTTCTTCAAATGTACGGTGGACGTAGTTCCAGTCGGATTCCCATTGCATCCGCTGCGAATACGAGCGCAATGCCTGACGCAGTTGCCACGTAAAGTTACCGGCCGCCTGCGGATACTTCCCAAGCACATCGGACACGGTTTGTTGCGCAGGAGTCTCGATCCAGTCGCGCCGGTCGCTGCCGAGCCGCAGCAGCGCGAGGAACGAATTGAATCGGAGCTGGTAATAGGTGTTGGCTCCGTCCCCGCCCAAGCGACTGAACGCAGTCACATAACCGTGAATCGGCATTTCGCTGCCGTCCGTCTGCCGAATCCACAGCGTCACGGATTGCCGGATCAGTGCCTTCGCCTGAATCGTTTCGAGTCGCGTCGACGTTGCGTCGATCGTGAATTCGAAGTCTCGCCCGAGGCAAGCACGCCCACGGACATAGAGCGGGACCAGCCAGTCTTCGCCAAGCGGCGTATCGAGGCGGACAATGCGTCCGTGTTGCACGTATTGCGTGCGCAGCGCCTTGTTCAGGAGATCGGAAACCATCAAACTACCCCGTACCGTGTAGTAACAAAAACGGCCGCCGAGCATCGCCGGGCGGCAGATTGGTATCTCTTCGCAATAGGAAACGGCCCAGAATTTTTTCTGGCCCCTACAGAGGCCTTCGGCATAGACACGATTCAAACCACATCTGGCCGAACCGGAATTCATCATATCAAAACGAACTCGGATGTGGCTTACGTCATGCTTTCGCGCAAATCGATGCCGTCAGGCGGTACCGGCACGCAGCCCGTGGGCCACGGCATTCGCTAACGACAGCGCCCACCGTAGCTCGGGCCAGCCAGATAGCGATAAATCGAATAACCGCCGTTTACCTCGAAGCCTCCAGTCCATAAACGTCAGAAACCGTGAATCCATCGAGCGCGAACTCCCCGCAACGCAATGCTCGCGCAAGCCATGCGCCCTCTGCGGGCCAATGGATAGTCGAGCAACGTGCGGTTGGGTACGTGAGAACTGCCGCGGCCGATACGATGCCTCTGATTCCTCCGCCCGACATCGGCATGCTTGCCAGAACGCTTCGCAAGCGCTGTAAACGCAAAAGGCACGGGTTCAATCACCCGTGCCTTTTGCGTATCTGGCGTTGCCTACCTTCAGAACGTATGCATCATCCCGACATACGCACCCGTCTGCGACTCGCCCGTCATCGGGCTCGTCCCCGACGTCGCATCGCGCGGCGCCGCGAGCAGCGAGAAGTTCGAGTTGCCGCCGTTGCGCACATACGCAACCGTGCCGTACAGGAACGTGCGCTTCGACAGGTTGTACGTGGTGCCGAGCACATACATCATCGCGTGCCCCGACGGGTCGTGCGACGCATCGCCGCCGCCGTCGCCCACCTTCACGTAGTAACCGCCGCCCGTCACCGCCCATTGCGGCGTCGCCGAATAGGTCGCGCCGAGCCAGTAGTGATCGGCGCGATCGGCTACGCCGGCCGGGCTGTCCGGCGCCTGGTAGTGCGTATACGCGCCCTGGATCTTGAACTTCGACACCTTCACGTTCGCACCGACGAAATACTCGCGCGACGCGGTGAAGATGTTGCTGAACTTGCCGTTGTTGTCGCGCAGTTCGTCATAGATGCCGCGCACGTCGAGCAACGGCGAGTGGTACGAGATCATGATCCCGTCCGAGCGGCCGAAATCGTCGGCCGCGCCGTAGTTGAAGCCGCGTGATTGATTACCGAACGCGTATTGCGCCTGCACGTCGAAGCCGCCGATCACCGGGCTGTGATATTCGATGTTGTTGCTGGTCTGCTGCCAGTTACGGCCGCGCACGAGCGAGGCCGACGAAAACGCCTGCTGCACGAACGGGTCGAATTCCCACACGCCGTCGCTGTCGATGAACAGGTTGCGGCCGGCCTGCAGCTGGCCCCACGTGTTGCTCTTCAGCCCGACGTACGCACGCCGCGACCACATGCGGCCGCCGCCCGTCTGCCCGTTCATCACCTGGAACGCGGTTTCCAGGTTGAAGACCGTCGACAGCCCGCCGCCGAGATCCTCGATGCCTTTCAACCCGAACATGCTGGTGCCCCAGTCGCCGCTTTCGGCGCTCCAGCGGGTCCCGCTGCCGCCGTTCGGCTTCGCGATGTGGTTCAGGTATTCGATGCCGCCGTCGACGCGGCCGTACAGCGTCACGCTCGTCTGTGCAAAAGCGGCCGCCGGTGTGGCAGCCGCGATCAGCCATGCGAAATGTTTGAGTCGCAAAATGATGCCCCCTCGGAGTCTCGACCTTCCAGCGCGCGCCCCATGCGCGCGCCCCGGGTCTGTTTATCCGCGATCGATCGAAAAACGCCCGGGGCCCGCCGCGCAAAGCGCGAACAGGCCGCCGGCGATCGCGATGTTCTTGTAGAAATGAATCATGTTGTTGATCTGCTCGCCGCCCGTCATCGTCCAGTAGTGGTGGCCGATGATGCCGGTGCCGATCGTATAGAGCGCCAGCAGCAGCGCAAGCGCCCGCGTCTGGAAGCCGACCAGGATCGCGATCCCGACGAACAACTCCATCACGACGGAGATCGCGGCGGAGATGATCGGCGCGGGCGCGCCTTCGGAACCCATGAACGCGATGGTGCCGGGGAAGTCGACGATCTTCTTCCAGCCGAACATGATGAACAGGATCACGAGCAGGATCCGGGCAAGCAGCAGCAGCACATCGCGCTGGGACGCGAGAAACGGTTGATTCGGTGTCATGGTGTCGATCAACGAAAACGATGCGCGTCGCTGGAACAGCCGCGGCGCACCGGATTGCGAATGAACCAGGACGGGCGGCCGCCTGCGCCGCCCGCCCCGCTCTGCAACAACCGGCATCGGGCAACAACCCGATGTGCTGTGCTCCTCCTCTTGTCAGTTATCGCCCTGCTTCGTCACGCGCCGCATCAACGCAGCTTCGCGACGTCCTGCTCGGTCACCTTCGCGGCCGGATTGCCGAACTGCCCGGTCAGGTAGTTCGTCAGCGCGGCGATCTGCGCATCCGACAGCTCGTGGCGGAACGCCGGCATCCCGACGTCCTCGCTGCCGGCCTTGCGTTCCACGCCGTTCAGGATCACCTGCACGAGGTTGGTCGGATTCGGCGCGCCGACCGTCGAGTTGTGGAACAGCGGCGGGTAATAGCCGTCCGGCGTGCCCTTGCCCTGCATCTGGTGGCAGGTCGCGCAGTTGCCGAGATAGAGCCGTGCCGGATCGATGCCGGACGACGCGAGTGCGACGCCGCGCAGCGTCAGGCCATCTTCGGCCGGCTTGCCCCACGACGAGCGCGACTGCTTCGCATCGCCGCTGGCGACGGCCGGTACCGTGCGAATGTACGTCGAGATCGCGCCGATGTCGGCTTCCGTCATCTTCGAGAAGCTGTGCTCGACCGCCTCGGCCATCGGGCCGGCCGCCTGCGCGAGACCCGGCACGCTGCCGGTGCGCAGGTACTGGACGAGCTGCTGCTGCGTCCAGCCGCCGATCCCCGCGTTGGCGTCGGAGGTGATGTTGTAGCCGTCCCAGCCCGCGAGCACCGTGCCCGACAGAAAGCTGCCGCCCGTCTCGTCGAGCGATTTCTCCTGCATCGCGATGCCGCGCGGCGTATGGCACGTGCTGCAGTGAGCGAGACCCTGGACGAGATACGCGCCGCGGTTCCACTCGGCGCTCTGCGCCGGCTTCGGTTCGTATGCGCCGTCCTTCAGGAACAGCCAGTTCCAGATCTTCAGCGGCCAGCGCATGCTCAGTAGCGCGGGGATCTCGTTCTTCGGCGGCGCCTGCTTGACCGGCTCGACGCCGTGCATGAAGTACGCGTACAGCGCCTGCACGTCGTCGTCGTTGATCTTCGCGTACGACACGTACGGCATCGCCGGATACAGGTTGTCGCCGTTCTTCGACACCCCGTGGCGCACCGCGCGCTCGAAGTCCTCGGCCGACCAGTTGCCGATGCCCGTCTCCGGATCGGGCGTGATGTTGCTCGTGTAGATCTTGCCGAGCATCGGGACCGGCATGCCGAGACCGCCCGCGAACGGCTTGCCGCCCTTCGCGGTGTGGCACGCCATGCAGTCGCCCGCGACCGCGAGATATTCGCCGCGCTTGACCAGCGCCGGATCGGCCGCATCGGCCGCGCGTACGAGACCCGGCAGCGCGAGGCAGCCGGCAAGGAGGAAGGTGAGAGTAGATTTCCGCACGGTCAGACTTCCTTCTTCAGCGTGTCCGACATCCGCAGCGCCAGCGCCGCGATCGTCAGCGTCACGTTCACCGTACCGACGGTCGGCATCGTCGAGCTGCTCGAGATGAACAGGTTCGGATGGTCGAACGTGCGGCAGTCCTTGTCGACGACCGAGTCGCGTGCATCCGCGCCCATGATCGTCGCGCCCGTGATGTGGTTGTTCGGCGCGAACTCGTCGTTGAAGACGACTTCGGTGCCGCCCAGCACCTTCGCGGCCGTCGCGTAGACCTCGCGCGTGTGCACGGCGCCGCGCTTCACGTAGTCGTCGATCGCATACGTGATCTCGGGGCGCGGGATGCCGACCGCGTCGGTGGCCGTCTTGCTCGGCACGATGCGGTTCTCGGGTTGCGGCAGGATTTCGTGGAAGCAGTCGAACTGCACGAAGCGCGCGGAACGGTCGCGGATCTGTGCGTCGAGCTCCTCGGGCTTCATCAGCTTGCCGCCCTTGAAGATCTTCTGCGTTTCCTGGTTGATGCGCGACATGTTCGACAGGTGGATCTTCTTCGCGGCTTCGTTCGCGCGGAACGGGCCGTCGCGGAAACCGATCAGCGACGTCATCTCCTGCGGGCCGCGGCCCGGCCACAACTTCTCGTTCGCGTAGAACGACACGCCGGTGCCCGGGTGATCCATCAGGTTCCGGCCGACCATGTCCGAGCTGTTCGCGACACCGTTCGGGAAATCGCGGTTCGCGGACATCAGCAGGATCTTCGGCGTCTCGATGCCGTTCGCGGCGATCACGAAGTACTTGCCTTCGACGCGGTGGTCGGCGCCCGTCTTGTCCTTGTAGACCGCCGCGGTGATGCGCTTGTTCGGCCCCGTCTCGAGCTTGTAGACGACCGCGCTGTCGATCAGCTTCGCGCCGGCCTGCTCGGCCTTCTCGACGTGCACGATGCCGTTGTACATCGCGCCGATCGGGCAGATCGGCATGCAGTTGTTGTTCCCGCAACAAGTCGGCCGGCCGTCGTACGGGCGGCTGTTGCGCGCCACAGGCTCGGTCACCACGTGGAACTTCGGGTCATAGCCGTTGAGCGCGCTCTTGATCGTCTGCTCGTTGAACGACAACGGCAGCGGCGGCATCGGGTACGGCTCCTTGCGCGGCGAGTACAGGTCTTCCTCGGGGCCCGGGCCCCACACGCCGAGTTCCTCTTCGGCGCGCTGGTAGTAATGCTCGATGTCGTCGTACTGGATCGGCCAGTCGCGGCCGACGCCGTACACCGTCTTCATCTTGAAGTCGTTCGGGATGAAGCGCCATGCCGATGCGGCCCAGTGCCACGTCGTGCCGCCCACCGCGCGGATGTACTGCGAGTTGAACTTGTGCTCGCCCTTCAGGATCAGGTAGTCGTTCGGCGGGCCGTATTCCGGATGCGGCGCCCACGCGCTCGACGGGTACGGCGCCATGAAATCGGTCTTGTCGACCTGGTTGCGGAAGCGCTCGACGATTTCCCAGCGCGGCATGCGCGGGCCGGCTTCCAGCAGGATCACGGACTTGCCCGCCATCGCGAGCTGGTGTGCAACGATCGCGCCTGCGACACCCGATCCGACGACGACGACGTCGGCCTTTTGCGTATCGGTATCGGCCATCAGGCTTGCCTCTCGATCGGTTTTTCGGCCCAGAAGCCGGGTTTGTTGGGGCAATACGACGGGATCACGAGCGTATCGGATACGACGCTGAACATTAATGCTTCTTCGTAGGTAATCACGACGTTGTCGACGATGCCGAGATACCACGCTTCAAGAATCTTCAGCGCGAGTGCTTCCTGATCGGGATTCAGCGAACCGGACGCGAGTGCGCCGGCGAGTTGCGGCAGGCTGTCGGCCGTCTTGAACGAGCCCTTCTGCAAGGCCTGCAGGAAGCGCTGGCCGAGCACGCGGCTCAACCCCTTCTTGCCTGTCAATGCTTCGGAGAGCGTCATGAACGTATCGAGCGGCGCGGTGCCGGGATCGTCTGCCAGGGCCCGCAACGCCAGCGAGCCGGTGAGGCCCGCCGCCGTCAGCGCCAGTGCGCCCTGCAACCATTGACGCCGTGTGATGCCAGTTACGGCTGCGTCGCCAGTGCGACGCGAGTGGGGAGTGTTGTCGTTGTGCATGTTTCCTTCTCTCGAACACCGGATTCGGGAAAACCACGCTTGATATTTCTCAAACATTGGCGCGGACCTGAAATGTACGCGCACAAATCGGATCGAACAATCTTTTTATAGTCCATTAAATGTTCCGCAATCCGAGACAATCGACATTTCGCTGCATTTTTGTATCGTCGACGCGACAAATCTGCGGCACGCACACCAGTGTCGCATGTCGACGACACACTGTGCGGTGCGGTGCGATGCGCGCGCATGTCGGTCGGTTAGAATCGCGTGCAATCAAACAGAAAGCTTCCCTCCGAGGGCAATCGAGCGATGAAGCAGCACGACAAACAGAACAAAGCAAAGCGAACCAACCACACCACCCGGCTGCTCTGGCGCATCGGCGCCGTCGCGGCGCTCGGCGGCGCCACGGCACTGTCGCTGCATGCGGGCGCGGCGCGCACGGTGAGCGTATCGCCGCAAGGCACCGTCACCGAAGTCCGGCAGAGCGTCGTCAAGTTCGACGAACCGATGGTCGCGTTCGGCTCGGCCTCCGCGCCGAATCCCGCACGCGTCACCTGCAACGATTCCACGGCCGCGCGCGGCCAGGGTCACTGGCTCGACGACAAGACCTGGGTCTACGACTTCGAAAACGACCTGCCGCCCGGCGTGCGCTGCTCGGTCGCGCTCAACGACACGTTGCGCTCGGTCGCCGGCAATGCGGCCAGCGGCCCGCGCCGCTTCACGTTCCAGACGGGCGGCCCGTTCCCGGTGAATGTGCGCCCCGGCTCGCGCGAGATCGAGGAACGGCAGATGTTCGTGCTGAAGCTGAACGGCCCGGCCGAACCGCGCTCGGCGCTCGCGAACATCTGGTGCGAAGCAGCCGGCATCGGCAACCGCATTCCGGTCACGGCCGCCGACGACGATGCGCGCAACGCCCTGCTCGATCACTTCGGGCTGAAGAAAGATGCCGCGCGCGTGCTGACGCTGTCGTGCGCGCAGGCGCTGCCGGCGAGCGCAAAGATGCAGCTCGTGTACGGCAAGGGCGTCACGAGCCCGAGCGGGATCCCGAACGAAACGGAACGACGCTTCGATTTCACCGTGCGCGCCCCGTTCGCCGCGAGCTTCTCGTGCGAACGCGAGAATGCGAAGGCACCGTGCACGCCGCTGCGTCCGCTCACGCTGTCGTTCAACGCGCCGATCTCGCGCAAGAACGCCGAGGCCATCAAAGTGCGCGGCCCTGACGGTTCGCTCGCGCCGACCTTCGCGGCCGACGACAAGAGCGAGGAAGTCACCACCGTCACGTTCAACCCGCCGCTGCCCGAACAGGCCGGCCTGACGATCGAATTGCCGTCGGGCCTGCGCGACGTGACCGACCGCTCGCTGTCCAACGCCGACCTGTTCCCGCTCGCGACGCGCACCGCGCCGATGCCGCCGCTCGCGAAATTCTCGTCGGGCACCTTCGGGATCGTCGAGCGCTTCGCCGAACCCGATTCGCCCGCGCTCGTGCCCGTCACGCTGCGCAACGTCGAGGCCGACCTGCATATCGACGGCCTCAACACCCAGGGCGCGCAATTCTCGAACCTGAAGGTCGACGACGACACCGCGATTCGTCAGTGGATGCGCACGGTCGACCGCTTCGACAACTGGTCGATGACGGCCGGTTCGATCGACAGCCAGATTCCCGGCCTGCTCGAACGCAAGGGCCAGCATCCCGTGTACGTGCCGCGTGAAGCCGGCGAAAAAGCGCCCGCGCCGAAGGATCGCCGCATCGACGTGCGCTCGCTGACGCTGCTCAAGGGCCAGCCCGGCGTGCAGGCGCTGACGCTGCCGAAGGCGGACCCGAAGGCACTGCGCCCGTTCGAAGTCGTCGGCGTGCCGATCGACAAGCCCGGCTTCTACGTGCTCGAACTCGCGTCGCCCGCGCTCGGCCGCTCGCTGCTCGCGAAGCCGTCGAGCATGTACGTGCGCACCACGGTGCTCGTCACCAACCTCGGCGTGCACCTGAAACAGGGCCGCGAAAACAACCTCGTGTGGGTCACGACGCTCGACAAGGGCAAGCCCGTGCCGAACGCGCAGATCCGCGTGTCGGACTGCAACGGCGACGAGATCGCGTCCGGCAAGACCGATGCACAGGGCCTGCTGAAGATCGACGGCGCATTCGAATCGAAGCGCGCATGCAGCTCGTCCGATTCGGAGCAACACTTCGACGACTACTTCGTGTCGGCCCGCGTAAACGATCCGAAGACGGGCCCCGACATGGCGTTCGTCAGCTCGGGCTGGAACCGCGGGATCGAATCGTGGCGCTTCAACGTGCCGACCGACACCGACAGCGCGCGGACCGTGCGCGCGCATACGGTCTTCGACCGCACGCTGCTGCGTGCCGGCGAAACCGTGTCGATGAAGCATTTCATTCGTGCCGAGACGCTGCAGAGCCTCGCGTTCCCGTCGCAATATCCGACGCGCGTGACGATCCGCCATCTCGGCACCGGCCAGACCTACAAGCTGCCGCTCACGTGGGCGGCCGACCACAGCGCGGACACGCAGTTCACGCTGCCGGCCGCCGCGAAGCTCGGCGAATACAGCGTCGAGCTCGAAGGCGGCCCGGAAGACGCACCGACCGCCACCTATTACAGCGGCAGCTTCCGCGTCGAGGCGTTCCGCCTGCCGGTGCTGAAGGGGTCGATCGGCGCGCGCGACGCGCAGAAGAGTCCGCTCATCGCCGTGAAGGAAGCGCCGCTCGCGGTGCAGATCGACTACGTGTCGGGCGGCGGTGCATCGAACCTGCCCGTGCAGGTGTCGGCGCTGATGAAGTGGGCGTCGCCGCCGTTCGCGGATCGCTTCGAGGATTTCAGCTTCACGCCGTATCGTCCCGAAGCGAGCGACGGCAATGCCGACGACGATTCGCAGGATGGCGACAACGCATCGGCGTCGAACAACGATCCCGACGCGACGAAGCTGATCGCCGACAAGCTGCCGCTGACGCTCGACCGCAACGGTGCGGGTTCGGTCACGCTCAAGGGGCTGCCGGACGTCGACGCACCGAAGCGCATCGCGCTCGAAGCGACGTTCGCCGACCCGAACGGCGAAGTGCAGACGATTCGCGGCGACACGATCCTGTGGCCGGCCGCGGTGGTGGCCGGCATCAAGGCGGGCCGCTGGGTATCGGTCGGCCAGCGCGTGCCCGTGCAGGCACTGGCGGTCGACCTGCAAGGCAAGCCGCGCGCATCCGTGCCGATCGAAATCAAGGGCGTTGCGCACATCACGACGTCGTCGCGCAAGCGGATGGTCGGCGGCTTCTATGCATACGACAACAAGAGCGACACGCGCGACCTCGGCGTGCTGTGCTCGGGCAAGACCGACGACAAGGGCCGCATGGCCTGCGACGCGACGCTCGAACAGGCCGGCAACGTGCAGCTGATCGCCGTCGCCAAGGACGGCGATGGCCGCACGTCGAATGCCTCGACATCGGTGTGGGTCACGCGCGAAGACGAACTCTGGTTCGGCGGCGACAACACCGACCGGATCGACGTGATCCCCGAGAAAACCTCGTACGAACCGGGCGAAACCGCCCGCTTCCAGGTGCGCATGCCGTTCCGCTACGCGACCGCGCTGGTCGCGGTCGAACGCGGCGGCGTGATGGAAACGCACATCGTCGAGCTGAACGGCAAGAATCCGACGGTCGACCTGAAGGTCGGCGAATCGTGGGGGCCGAACGTCTACGTGTCGGTGCTCGCGCTGCGCGGCCGGATTCGCGAAGTGCCGTGGTACTCGTTCTTCACGTGGGGCTGGAAGGCGCCGGTCGAATGGGCGCGCGCGTTCTGGCGCGAAGGCCGTCACTATGAAGCGCCGACCGCGTTCGTCGACCTGTCGAAACCGGCGTTCCGCTACGGGCTCGGTGAAATCAAGGTCGGCACGGGCGTGCACCGTCTCGGCGTGACCGTGACGACCGACGCGACGCGCTACACGGTGCGCAGCAAGGCGCAGGCGCACGTGAAGGTCACGCTGCCGAACGGCCAGCCCGCGCTGGCCGGCACGCAGATCGCGGTCGCGGCCGTCGACGAGGCGCTGCTCGAACTGATGCCGAACAACAGCTGGGACCTGCTCGACGCGATGCTGCGACGACGCGCGTACGGCGTCGAGACATCCACGGCACAGATGGAAATCGTGGGCCGCCGCCACTTCGGCCGCAAGGCCGTGCCGGCCGGCGGCGGTGGCGGCAGCGCGCCGACGCGCGAGCTGTTCGACACGCTGCTGCTGTGGAATCCGCGCGTGACGCTGGATGCCAACGGCAGCGCGACCGTCGAAGTGCCGCTGAACGACGCGCTCACGCGCTTCCGCATCGTCGCGATCGCGGCGGTCGGTGCCGACCGCTTCGGCACCGGCAGCACGTCGATCCGCAGCACGCAGGATCTGCAGCTGATCTCCGGCCTGCCGCCACTCGTGCGCGAAGGCGACGCGTTCCGCGCGCAGGTCACGCTGCGCAACACGACCGACCGCGCGATGCAGGTCGTCGTGACGCCGCGCGTGACGGGCGTCGAGGTCGCACCGCAGACCGTATCGCTCGCCGCCAATACGGCTACCGAAGTCGCGTGGACGATCACCGTGCCCGAGCAGGCGCTCGACGCGGCCGGTGCGCTGAACTGGCGCATCGAAGCAGCCGAGCAAGGCGGCAAGCGCGCGTCCGACGCGCTGGCGGTCGCGCAGAAGGTCGTGCCCGCGCTGCCGGTCACGGTACAGCAGGCGACGCTCGCGCAAGTCGACGGCACGCTGACGGTGCCGGTGGCCTCCCCGGCCGGCGCCGCGAACAACGCGCAAGGCCTGCCGCGCGGCGGCATCGCCGTGTCGCTGCAGTCGAAGCTGGCCGACGGGCTGCCCGGCGTGAAGCGCTGGTTCGAGCGCTATCCGTACCGCTGCCTCGAACAGCAGACCTCGCGCGCGATCGGCCTGCGCGACCCCGCGCAATGGCAGGCGCTGATCGCACGGATGCCCGTCTATCTCGACAGCGACGGGCTCGCAAGCTACTTCCCGCCGTCGTCCGACGATTCGCATGCCGGTAGCGCGACGCTGTCGTCGTACCTGCTCGTGGTGTCCGACGAAGCAAGCCGTCTCGACCCGCGCTTCGCGCTGCCGGAAGACCTGCGCACGCAGCTCGAGGCCGGGCTCGCGCGCTTCGTCGACGGCCGCCTCGAGCGCAACACGTGGGCGCCGCGTCAGGATCGCGACCTGCGCAAGCTCGCCGCCATCGAAGCGCTGTCGCGCTACGGCGCCGCACAGGGCCGCATGCTCGGCTCGATCGAGATCGCGCCGAACCAGTGGCCAACGTCGGCGGTGATCGACTATCACGCGATCCTGACGCGCGTGAAGGACATCCCGCAACGCGACGAGAAACGCGCGCAGGTCGAACAGATCCTGCGGGCGCGCCTCACGTACCAAGGCACGCAGCTCGTGTTCTCGACCGCGCGCGACGACGACCTGTGGTGGCTGATGACCAGCAACGAGACCAATGCGGCACGTCTCGCGCTGGAATTCGCGGGCGACCCGGCATGGAAGGACGAGATGCCGCGCGTGACGGCCGGCCTGCTCGCATTGCAACGCCAGGGCGCATGGCAGACGACCACGTCGAACGCGCTCGGCCTGCTCGCGGTCGAGCGCTTCTCGCGCACCTACGAGAGCACGCCGGTGGCCGGGGCGACGAAGGTCGCGCTCGGCGGCGACGAGCGCACGATCTCGTGGTCGCAGGCATCGGCACCCGCGCCCGTCGACACGCCGGCCTCGGCCACCCCGGCCACCCGCGCCGCCGCGGCCCGCAGCGTGATGCTGCCGTGGCCGCGCGCGGCGCAGGCGCCGGCCACGCTGTCCGTCACGCAGGACGGCACGGGCCGCCCGTGGGCCACGATCGAAAGCCTCGCGGCGGTGCCGCTGCGTTCGCCGTTCGCGGCCGGCTACCGGATCACGAAGACCGTCACGCCCGTATCGCCCGCCGTCAAGGGCGTGCTGACACGCGGCGACGTCGTGCGCGTGCATCTCGACATCGATGCGCAGAGCGACATGACGTGGGTCGTCGTGAACGATCCGGTTCCGGCCGGTTCGACGATCCTCGGTTCCGGCCTCGGCCGCGACTCCGAAGCCGCGACGCAGGGCGAGAAAACGCCGGACGGCGCATGGCCGGCGTTCATCGAGCGCGACTTCGACGGCTACCGCGCGTACTACGACTATCTGCCGAAGGGCAAATTCTCGGTCGAGTACACGGTGCGGCTGAACAACGTCGGCACGTTCGGGCTGCCGCCGACGCGTGTCGAGGCGCTGTACGCGCCGTCCGTGTACGGCCTGTGGCCGAACCCGCCGATGACCGTGAAGGCGGCCGACGCGGGCAAGTAACGAGACCTCGATGATCGATCTGGTATTGCCGCGGCCGGCGCGTTTCGCCGGCCGCGTATTCGTGGCCATCGTGCTGGCGGCGCCGCTCGTCGCGGCGGGCGGCGCGCTGTACGTCGAGACGGGGGCGGAGCTCGATCCGGCCGCGCACGAAGCGCTTGCCGGCTGGGAGGTCGTGAAGCACGGCAAGGCCGGTGCGGTTCACTATCATTTGCTGCGGCGCGAAAATGATGAATAATGCGCGTTCCATACGAGGCGGCGCGCCGCAAAGGCGACGCATGCCCATCTCGGCAGCGGCGTGCGCATCGCACGGCTGCCATCCCGTTTGCGTGATGACAGGAGGAGCGACATGGTAGTCGCCGTGTATCCCGGTACGTTCGATCCGCTGACGCGCGGGCACGAAGACCTCGTGCGGCGTGCGTCGAGCATTTTTGATACGCTGGTGGTCGGTGTTGCCGACAGCCGCGCGAAAAAGCCGTTCTTCTCGCTGGAAGAACGTCTGACGATTGCGAACGAGGTGCTCGGCCATTATCCGAACGTGAAGGTGATGAGTTTCACCGGCCTCCTGAAGGATTTCGTCCGCACCAACAATGCGCGCGTGATCGTGCGCGGCCTGCGCGCCGTGTCCGATTTCGAATATGAGTTCCAGATGGCGGGGATGAATCGCTACCTGCTGCCCGACGTCGAGACGATGTTCATGACGCCGTCCGATCAGTACCAGTTCATCTCGGGGACGATCGTGCGCGAAATCGCGCAGTTGGGCGGCGATGTCAGCAAGTTCGTGTTCCCGTCCGTCGAGAAGTGGCTGACCGAGAAAGTCGCTGCGATGGGAGGCCCTGCCGCGTAATGCGGCGCCGGCCGGTTTCGTTGCGAAGCCGGCCGCCGGCCTGAAGAAGTGAGATCAGTATGTCTTTGATGATTACCGACGAGTGCATCAATTGCGACGTGTGCGAGCCCGAGTGCCCGAACGGCGCGATTTCGATGGGCCCGGACATCTACGTGATCGACCCGAACAAGTGCACCGAGTGCGTCGGCCATTTCGACGAACCGCAGTGCCAGCAGGTGTGTCCGGTCGAATGCATTCCGCGCGATCCGCAGCATGACGAATCGCACGCGCAATTGATGGAGAAGTATCACGCGTTGACCGCCGCGAAGGGCGACGACGCGTCGTGACCCCGCGGTGACGCGCGCGCTCGAGAGCTCGGGCGCATCCGGATCGGCGCCGCCTGGCGCCGGTTCCTTCATTTCACAGCAGCTCGCGCAACGCCGCGACGAGCGCATCGCATTCGGCGTCCGTGCCGATGGTGATGCGCAGATGCTGGTCAATCTGCGGCAGCCGGAAGTGCCGCACGAAAATTTCCCGTTCCTTCAGCTTTGCCGCAATCGCACCCGCGTCGTGTGCGGAATGGCGCGCGAACACGAAATTCGCGGCTGACGGCACGATGTCGAAGCCGAGCGCGTCGAGCGCGTGCGTGAGACGCGTCCGGCTGTCGATCACGCGCCGGCAGGTTGCGTTGAAATAATCGGTGTCTTCGTACGCGGCCTGCGCGGCGACCTGTGCGAGCCGATCGAGCGGGTACGAGTTGAAGCTGTCCTTCACGCGGTTCAGTGCGTCGATCAGCGCTGCGTCGCCGAACGCGAAGCCGACGCGCATGCCCGCAAGCGAGCGCGCCTTCGACGTCGTGTGCACGACGAGCAGGTTCGGGTAGCGGTCGATCAGCGTAATCGCGGACTGCGCGCCGAAGTCGACATAGGCTTCGTCGATCACGACGACCGACGACGGATTCGCGGCCACGATCCGCTCGACGTCCGCGAGCGGCAGTGCGCGCCCGGTCGGCGCGTTCGGGTTCGGGAACAGCACGCCGCCGGCATCGTCGAGATAGTCGTCGACTCGGATCGAGAAGTCGTCCGCGAGCGGGACGATCGACGTCTGGACGCCGTACAGGCGCGCATAGGTCGGATAGAAGCTGTAGGTGATGTCGGGGAAGCGCAGCGGCCGGTCGTGCTTGAGCAGCGCCTGGAACGTGTGCGCGAGCACCTCGTCGGAGCCGTTGCCGACGAACACCTGCTCGGGCTTGATGCGGTGATGGGCCGCGACCGTCTCGCGCAGCGCGCGCGCAACCGGGTCGGGATAGCGGCGCAGCGTGTCGCCGGTCTCGCCGAGTTCGCGTGCGATCGCCGCGACCACGCGGGGCGACGGCGGATAGGGATTCTCGTTGGTGTTCAGCTTGACGGGGTGTGCGAGCGCGGGCTGCTCGCCCGGCACGTAAGGCACGAGTTGCTGAACGATGTCGCTCCAGTAACGGCTCACCGCTTGGCTCCTGTCGGGCAAAGCGACCAGATTACCGCATGTGTGCGCAGGGAGGGGCGGGCGGGGCCGCCCGGCGGCGCCGGACGGCTCGATGCACCGGAGCGGTGCGATGCGGTCAGTTGCGATGCAGTTGCATCGTCGCGCGGTCGAGTTCGCCCTTGACGACCATCGGCATCACGGCGAGCGCGCGCTCGATCGACGCATCGATCACGTCCTGTTCCTCGCGGCGCGGCGGCTTCAGCACGAAGTTCGCGACGTCGGGCTTCGCGCCGGCGCGCGCGCTTTCCGGAATCAGGTCGCGCGGATGGCCGATGCCGATCCGCAGCCGCCAGTACTGCTGAGACGACAGGTGCGCGGTGATGTCCTTCAGGCCGTTGTGGCCGCCGCTGCCGCCGCCGAGCTTCAGCTTCACGGTGCCGGGCGGCAGGTCGAGCTCGTCGTGCGCGACGAGGATCTGGTCGGGCAGGATCTTGAAGAATTGCGCGAGCGCGACGACCGACTGGCCGGAGCGGTTCATGTAGGTTTGCGGCTCGAGCAGGTGGACTTCCTCGCCGTGCAGGCGCGCTTTCGCGTAGAAGCCATGGAAGCGGCGCTCGTCGCGCAGCGTCGTGCCGGCTTCGCGGGCGAGCTGGTCGATCAGCCAGAAGCCGGCGTTGTGGCGCGTCGCGGTGTATTCCGCCCCGGGATTGCCGAGGCCGACGATCAGTTTGATCATGACGTTTCGAAGGCGGCAACGGCCGCCTGGGCGCAGAAAAAGAAAAACCCGCCGGGCAAGCCGCGGCGGGTTGCGTCGACCGTTTCGTGAAACGGATCGATGGGGCGCGTTGGCAGCCCGCTTAGGCAGCCGGCGTTTCGCCTTCTGCTGCGTCCGACACGGCACCAGCCGGGACCGTCGCCGATGCGACAACCGGGTTTTCCGCGTCGACGTGCGCGACCAGCACGACGCCCTTCGGCAGCGTGATGTCCTTCGCGTGCAGCGATTGACCCGCTTCGATCTTCGACAGGTCGACTTCGAGGAACTCCGGCAGGTCAGCCGGCAGGCACTCGATTTCGATTTCCGTCGCGACGTGCGAAACGATCGCGCTCGACAGCTTCACGGCCGGGCTGATTTCCGCGTTCAGGAAGTGCAGCGGAGCCTTCGTGTGCAGCTTCTTCTTCGCGTCAACGCGTTGGAAGTCCACGTGCAGCACCAGTTGCTTGAACGGGTGATATTGCACGTCGCGCAGCAGAACCTGTTGCGACTGGCCAGCCACTTCGAGGTCGAGGATCGACGAGTGGAAAGCTTCCTTCTTCAGGGCGTGCCACAGGGCGTTGTGATCGAGTTCGATCTTTTGCGGGGCTGCTTCGCCACCGTAAACGATACCCGTGGTCTTACCAGCGTTGCGCAGGCGGCGGCTCGCACCCGTACCTTGCTCTTGGCGCTCGAAAGCGACGACTTTCATGTGATTCTCCAATAGCTGCCCGCGACCAGGCAGTAAAACGGGGCCGTCAAACTGCGGCCCCCGATGAAACGGTCGGGGTTTCGTCTATCCCGTCCGATTGTGCAAAAAGCGAAGCGTTGCCGCTTCGCTTTCTGCGCATGCTTTGTTCAGTCGATTCGCGATCAGGATTCCGCGAACAGCGACATCACCGAGTCGCCGCGGCGGATCCGCGAGAACGTTTCGGCCAGCAGGCTCGCGCTCGTCAACGCACGGATCTTCGAGCAGCCGAGCGATTCGGCGGACAGCGGGATCGTATCGGTGACGACCAGTTCGTCGAGCGCCGATGCGGCGATACGATCACCAGCGCCACCCGACAGCACCGGGTGCGTTGCGTACGCGAAGACCTGCTTTGCGCCGCGTTCCTTCAGCACTTGCGCGGCCTTGCAGAGCGTGCCTGCCGTATCGACCATGTCGTCCATGATCACGCAGGTGCGGCCTTCGACTTCACCGATGATGTTCATCACTTCGGAGACGTTCGCCTTCGGGCGACGCTTGTCGATGATCGCGAGATCGCAGTTGAGCTGTTTCGCGAGTGCCCGGGCACGCACCACGCCGCCGACGTCCGGCGACACGACGAGCAGATCCGAGTAGTTCTGCTTGCGCAGGTCGCCCAGCAGGATCGGCGTTGCGTAGATGTTGTCGACCGGGATGTCGAAGAAGCCCTGAATCTGGTCGGCGTGCAGATCCATCGTGATGATCCGCTCGACGCCGGCGATTTCCAGCATGTTCGCGACGACCTTCGCCGAGATCGCGACACGCGCCGAGCGCGGGCGGCGATCCTGACGGGCGTAGCCGAAGTAGGGGATGGCAGCAGTGATCCGGCCAGCGGATGCGCGCTTGAGCGCATCGACCATGATCATCAGTTCCATCAGGTTGTCGTTCGTCGGCGCGCACGTGGATTGCAGGACGAAGACGTCCTTGCCGCGCACGTTTTCCTGGATCTCGACCTGGATCTCGCCGTCGGAGAAACGGCTGACCATTGCTTTGCCGAGGGGAATTCCAAGGATATTGACGACTTCCTGGGCGAGCGCGGGATTCGCGTTGCCAGTAAAGACCATCAGGCCATCATGGCTGTGGCTGCTCATCGTGCACCTGCTTCAGGCTTGGGCGGGAAATGCGGGAAAAATTTTTGGCAGGGGAGGAAGGACTCGAACCCTCGCATGCCGGAATCAAAATCCGGTGCCTTGACCAACTTGGCGACTCCCCTACACTTAACTGATAACTTCACCGAACTTGTGTAGGCCGTTCGGCAAAGTAAAACTTCATGACGCGAAAGCGAAGAGCGGATGCTCGTTCAGGCTCTCGGCAACTGCACCGTTCCAACCGGTGGGCAGCCTGGCTTGCGCCGCTTCTGCCTCATGCTTGCTGTGAAACGCTGCAAACACGCTTGCTCCGGAGCCGGTCATCCTCGCGGGGGTCACATCATACAACCATTTGACCACCTGCGCAACTTCCGCGTACTTACTTGTCACAACTTGCTGCATATCGTTCCGACCGAAACTATCTGGCCATCCCGCGTCGCTGTTTTGCTGTGCAAGAAAGTCCGTAATTGTGACGCGCTTCGAATCTCTTGTCAACAACTCATCTGAAAATATTTCAGCGGTTGGGACGTGAACGCGGGGCGTTACAACCAAGAACCAGCGAGTCGGCAATTGTACCTCAGCTAATTCTTCTCCGATACCCTCTGCGAACGCATTTTTTCCAAAAATAAAAAACGGGACGTCCGCGCCGAGTTTTACCGCGAGCGACTGGAGTTCGGCGCGCGGCAGGTCGAGTTGCCACAGGCGGTTCAGCGCGAGCAGCGTCGTGGCCGCGTCGGAGCTGCCGCCGCCGAGGCCGGCTCCCATCGGCAGGCACTTGTCGATCTCGATGTCGACACCGTGCGCGATGCCCGTATGCGCTTTCAGCAGGTTGGCTGCACGCACCACGAGATCGCTTTCCTCGGGCACGCCGGGCACGTCGGTGACGCGTGCGACGCGACCGTCGTCGCGCAGCGTGAAGTGCAGCGTGTCGCCCCAGTTCAGCAACTGGAACACGCTCTGCAGATCGTGATAGCCGTTCGGACGGCGGCCGGTGATGTGCAGGAACAGGTTGAGTTTCGCGGGCGCAAGGCAGTTGCGCAGCGAGCGGGTCGAATCGGTCATGCGTAGGTCTGGGCTAGGCGGGTGCTCACTGATCGAGCACGAGCTTGATGTCGAGCGGCGGTGTCGCTCGCACGAGGTTGACGCGTTTGACGCCCGTGGCCGGGGCATCCGCGTAGGCAAGGTAGTCGATCGTCCAGCCGTCCTGGCGGATCTGCTTGACGCGCGTACCGTCGGCCGGATCGCGCACCGTCTCCGCGGGCGTGGCGGGCGCGGCTGTCGGCAGCAGCCAGTAGCGCAGGCCCGCGAGCGGCAGTTCGAAGCCGAGCGTTTTCTGCATCAGGTCGCCGACGTCCGGCGCATATTGCGTCGGACGGTTCGGCAATTCGAGCGATGCCGCCTGCGGCGTCGACTTCACGACCGCGAGCGTCTGGCCGAGCGGGCTGCGCAGCTCAAGCGACACGTCGTCGCCGTGCTCCTGCCAGTCGAAGTTGCCGTACACGTTCTGCTGCTTGCCGAGACGGTCGTCGTACTGCACCGCGAAGCGGCCATGGTAAGCGTGCGTTGCGGCGGTCTGCAGCGCCGCGCCGGTCGGCGCGCTGGA
>NZ_JAAGPB010000402.1:0-8094 GCF_017104585.1 Burkholderia sp. Ac-20392 | reverse complement strand
GAGCATTCTGCGAGGAACTTCGTGTTTCTCAGCAGCGCTGCGTTTTCAGCAGCAGAGAAGCGAGATTATGAACCGTGTTTCGCATTTCGTCAACAACTTTTTTCACTACATCGTTGCGACTGCGGGGTTCAACTTCCAGGCCAGTTGCGCGCTTCAGACTCCAGCACACCGCCAACCCTGCTTCCCTCTTCCGCGCCGCGTTTCCGTTAGCGCGAAAGAGGCGTGATTCTAAGCACCCGCCCCCAACTGCGCAAGCCCCTTTGTGAAAAAAGTTTGAAAAAGCCCCCGTGCGCTGACGCGCACGGGGGCTTGGGGCTCGACGGGCCGGGCAACCACGCCGACAACCGATAGCCACCAGTCGCCGGCCAAGTACCCAAGTAGCCCGATCAGCGGTGCTTGAACACCGGCTTCCGTTTCTCGACGAATGCCGCCATCCCTTCCTTCTGATCCTCGGTCGCGAACAGCGAATGAAACAGCCGACGCTCGAAGTGGACGCCTTCGGCCAGCGTCGTCTCGTACGCACGGTTCACCGACTCCTTGACCATCATGACCGCCGGCAGCGAAAACTCGGCGATCGTCGCCGCGGCGGCAAGCGCCTCGTCGAGCAACGTGTCGGCCGGCAGCACGCGAGACACGAGCCCCGCGCGCTCCGCTTCGGCAGCATCCATGAAACGAGCGGTCAGGCACATGTCCATCGCCTTCGCCTTCGACACCGCGCGCGGCAGGCGCTGCGTGCCGCCCGCACCCGGCATGACGCCCAGCTTGATTTCCGGCTGGCCGAACTTGGCCGTGTCCGCCGCGAAGATGATGTCGCACATCATGGCCAGCTCGCAGCCGCCACCCAGCGCAAAGCCCGAAACCGCTGCAATGATCGGCTTGCGGATCTCGCGGACCGTCTCCCAGTTGCGCGTAATGTAGTCGCCCCGGTACACATCCATATAGGAGTAGGTCGCCATCATGCCGATGTCCGCGCCGGCCGCGAATGCCTTCTCGCTCCCGGTTACGACGATCGCGCCGATGCCATCGTCCGCATCGAACGCCTTCAGCGCGTCACCCAGCTCATCCATCAGCGCATCGTTCAGCGCATTCAGCGCCTTCGGACGGTTCAGCGTAACCAGCCCGACACGCCCCCGGGTCTCCACCAGGATGTTCTCGTAAGCCATCTATTTCTCCTCGATCAATGAAATGAGAAACGCCTCGCACATGCGAATAGTTTGATGCTACCATTCTCCGACCAACCGGTCGGTTAATTAATCGATCCAACCCCTCTCAACGTCCATCAGGCCGCCGCCATGACCCATGCACTGTTCACGAAGCACGAAGACACGCTGAAACACGCACTCGCCGCCATCGAGAGCCGCGGGTACTGGAGCCCGTTCGCCGAAATGCCGAGCCCCAAAGTGTACGGGGAAAGCGCGAACGCAGATGGCGAGGCCGCGTTCAAGTCGCACCTCGACAAGACGTTCGCGCTCGACCAGCCGGCGTCCGGAGAAACGGTCGGCGCAGAGCGGTCGCCGTATGGCATTGCACTGGGCATCCGGTATCCGAAGTCGACGCCCGACGAACTGATCGCCGCCGCTGCCGCCGCGCAACGCACGTGGCGCGAAGCCGGCCCGAGCGCCTGGATCGGCGTCAGCCTCGAAATCCTCGCGCGCCTGAATCGTGCCAGCTTCGAAATCGCCTACAGCGTGATGCACACCACGGGGCAGGCATTCATGATGGCGTTCCAGGCCGGCGGCCCGCACGCGCAAGATCGCGCGCTCGAGGCAGTCGCCTATGCATGGGACGAACTGCGCCGCATCCCGGCCGATGCGCACTGGGAAAAGCCGCAAGGCAAGAACCCACCGCTCGCAATGCACAAGCGCTATACGATCGTCCCGCGCGGCACCGGGCTCGTGCTCGGCTGCTGCACGTTCCCGACCTGGAACGGCTATCCCGGCCTGTTCGCCGATCTCGCGACCGGCAACACCGTAATCGTCAAACCGCATCCGGGCGCGATCCTGCCCCTCGCCGTCACCGTCCGGATCGCTCGCGACGTGCTGCGCGAAGCCGGTTTCGATCCGAACGTCGTCACGCTCCTCGCGACCGAACCCAACGACGGCGCACTCGTTCAGGATCTCGCGCTGCGCCCCGAGATCAAGCTGATCGACTTCACCGGCAGCACGCAAAACGGCACGTGGCTCGAACGCCATGCCCACCAGGCACAGGTCTATACCGAGAAGGCCGGCGTCAACCAGATCGTGATCGACTCGACCGACGACCTGAAGGCCGCCGCCAAGAACATCGCGTTCTCGCTGGCGCTGTACTCCGGGCAGATGTGCACGGCACCGCAGAACATCTACGTGCCGCGCGACGGCATCCGGACGGCGGACGGCCACGCGAGCTTCGACGAGGTCGCACAGGCAATCGCCATTTCCGTGCAAAAACTCACCGGCGACCCGGCACGCTCGGTCGAACTGATCGGCGCAATCCAGAACGAAGGCGTGACCGCACGCATCGACGACGCCCGCCAGCTTGGCCGCGTGCTCGCCGACAGCCTGACCCTCCAGCACCCTGCGTTCCCCGATGCCCGCGTGCGCACGCCGCTCGTGCTGCAACTGGACGTGGCCGATCGCGAGAAATTCACGCAGGAATGGTTCGGCCCGATCTCGTTCGTGATCGCGACCGACTCGACCGCGCAGTCGCTCGACCTCGCCGGAGAAATCGCGGCGGAACATGGCGCGCTGACGCTCGCCGTCTACAGCACCGATGACGCGATCGTCGACGCTGCCCACGACGCGGCAGTGCGCGGTGGCGTCGCGCTGTCGATCAACCTGACGGGCGGTGTGTTCGTGAACCAGTCGGCAGCGTTCTCGGATTTCCACGGCACAGGCGCAAACCCGGCAGCCAACGCGGCACTGGCCGACCCGGCGTTCGTCGCCAACCGGTTCCGCGTGGTGCAAAGCCGCATCCATGTTGCCCCGAAGGCTGCACCCGCGGAAGCCGGCCAATCGGCATAACCCGAATGGCCGACGTGCAAACGCCGCCACGTTCTCTACCATGAACGAATCCGCCACCTGGCGGGTTCGTTGCTCATCGATACGCCCATGACAGACGCCTATATCTGCGACGCGATTCGCACCCCCATCGGCCGCTACGGCGGCGCCCTGAAAGATGTCCGCGCCGACGACCTCGGTGCGGTGCCGCTCAAGGCGCTCATCGAGCGCAACCGTGACGTCGACTGGACGGCGATCGACGACGTGATCTACGGCTGCGCAAACCAGGCCGGCGAGGACAATCGCAACGTCGCACGCATGTCGGCGCTGCTCGCAGGCCTGCCGACCGACGTGCCCGGCACGACGCTGAACCGGCTGTGCGGCTCCGGGATGGACGCGGTCGGCACAGCCGCACGCGCGATCAAGGCGGGCGAGGCTCGCCTGATGATCGCAGGCGGCGTCGAGAGCATGACGCGTGCGCCGTTCGTGATGGGCAAGGCCACGAGCGCGTTCGCACGCCAGGCCGACATTTTCGACACGACGATCGGCTGGCGTTTCATCAATCCGCTGATGAAACAGCTGTATGGCGTCGACTCGATGCCCGAGACGGCCGAAAACGTCGCGGTCGACTACACCATCAGCCGCGCCGACCAGGATCTGTTCGCACTGCGCAGCCAGCAGAAGGCCGCGCGTGCGCAGCAGGACGGCACGCTCGCCGACGAAATCGTCGCGGTCACGATTCCGCAGAAGAAAGGCGATCCGGTGGTCGTATCGCGCGATGAGCACCCTCGCGAGACGTCACTCGAAGCGCTCGCGAAGCTGAAAGGCGTCGTGCGCCCGGACGGCTCGGTGACGGCCGGCAACGCATCGGGCGTCAACGACGGTGCGTGCGCGCTGCTGCTCGCCAATGCGCAGGCAGCCGATCAGTACGGTCTGCGCCGCCGCGCACGCGTCATCGGTATGGCGACGGCCGGCGTCGCGCCGCGCGTGATGGGCATCGGGCCCGCACCGGCCACGCAAAAACTGCTGCACCAGCTCGGCATGACCATCGATCAGTTCGACGTCATCGAACTGAACGAGGCGTTCGCGTCCCAAGGGCTCGCTGTGCTGCGCATGCTCGGCGTCGCCGACGACGATCCGCGCGTGAATCCGAACGGTGGCGCAATCGCATTGGGGCATCCGCTCGGCGCATCGGGCGCCCGGCTCGTGACCACAGCGCTCCATCAACTCGAGCGTACGGGCGGCCGCTTTGCGCTCTGTACGATGTGCATCGGCGTCGGCCAGGGCATCGCACTCGCGATCGAACGTGTGTAACCAACCCACCGCGCGCCTATAACGAAGTCATGAAGGAGATACTGCATGTCCTATCAGGCGATTCAGCTGGATATCGATCAGGCCTCGAACGTAGCCACGATTACCCTCAACCGCCCCGACAAGCTGAACAGCTTTACGCGGGCGATGCATCGCGAGCTGCAGTCGGCACTCGATGATGTCGAGGCGGCCGGCGCGCGCGCGCTGATCCTGACAGGTGCGGGGCGCGGCTTCTGCGCAGGCCAGGACCTGGCCGATCTCGACTTCACGCCGGGCGCGTCTACCGACCTCGGCACGCTGATCGACGAGCACTTCAATCCGCTGATCCGCCGCCTGCAGCGTCTGCCGATTCCGGTGATCGCCGCCGTCAACGGTACGGCGGCCGGCGCTGGAGCGAATCTCGCGCTCGCCTGCGATCTCGTGTTCGCCGCCCGCTCGAGCAGTTTCATCCAGGCCTTCGTCAAGATCGGGCTCGTACCCGATTCCGGCGGTACGTGGTTCCTGCCGCAACGCGTCGGAATGGCACGCGCGCTGGGGCTCGCGCTGACCGGCGACAAGCTCGGGGCCGAACAGGCCGAGCAATGGGGCTTGATCTGGCGTGCCGTCGACGACGACTCGCTCGCTGCATCAGCCCGCCAGCTCGCCACCCAGCTCGCGCAGCAGCCGACGCTTGCGATCGCTTCGATCAAGCAATCGATGCGTGCCAGCGTCACGAACACGCTCGACCAGCAACTCGACATGGAACGCGACCTGCAGCGCACGCTCGGGCAGTCGCACGACTATGCGGAAGGCGTGAAGGCATTCATCGAGAAGCGCGCGCCGCGCTTCGAGGGGCGTTGACATGACGACCACCACGGCCACGCTCGACCCCGATTCGCTCGCCCGCGCCACCGCGCGGGCCATGTACGACGCCGATGCATGCAGCCGCGCGTTCGGGATGGAAATCGCCGAAGTACGCGCCGGCTACGCGCGTCTGCAGATGCGCGTGCGTCCCGAGTTCCTGAACGGTCATCAGACCTGCCATGGCGGAATCATCTTCACGCTGGCCGATTCGACGTTCGCGTTCGCGTGCAACTCGTACAACGTGAATACCGTCGCGGCCGGCTGCTCGATCGAATTCCTGCGCCCCGTGCACGGCGACGACGTGCTAACGGCCGAAGCGATCGAGCAGGCGCGCGCCGGCCGCCAAGGCATCTACGACATCCGCGTCACGAACCAGACCGGCGAAACCGTCGCGATGTTTCGCGGCAAATCCGCCCAGATCAAGGGCACGGTCATCCCGGAAGACCGCTGACGTCGACGGCTCGCACATAACAAACACTGGAGACATGCATGACTACCCCGCTACCGCTCGAGCCGATCGAGACCGCCTCACGCGACGAGCTGACCGCGCTGCAGCTCGAACGCCTCAAGTGGTCGCTCCGGCATGCGTATGACCACTCCCCCGTCTATCGTCGCAAGTTCGACGACGCGGGCGTCCATCCGGACGACCTGAAGACGCTCGCCGACCTGTCGCGCTTCCCGTTCACGACGAAGAGCGACCTGCGCGACAGTTACCCGTTCGGGATGTTCGCGGTGCCGCAGGACCAGATCTCGCGCATTCATGCGTCGTCGGGCACGACCGGCAAGCCGACGGTCGTCGGCTATACGGCCGGCGACATCGACACATGGGCGAATCTCGTCGCTCGCTCGATCCGCGCCGCCGGTGCGCGCCGCGGCGACAAGGTGCACGTCAGCTACGGCTACGGCTTGTTCACGGGCGGGCTCGGCGCGCACTACGGCGCCGAACGCGCAGGGCTGACCGTGATCCCGTTCGGCGGCGGCCAGACCGAGAAGCAGGTGCAGCTGATCCAGGATTTCCGGCCCGACATCATCATGGTGACGCCGAGCTACATGCTGTCGATCGCCGACGAAATCGAGCGCCAGGGCCTCGATCCCGTGCAGAGTTCGCTGCGCATCGGCATCTTCGGCGCGGAACCCTGGACCAACGACATGCGCGTCGCGATCGAGCAGCGGATGGGCATCGATGCGGTCGACATTTATGGGCTGTCCGAAGTGATGGGCCCCGGCGTCGCGTCCGAATGCGTCGAGACCAAGGACGGCCCGACCATCTGGGAAGACCACTTCTATCCGGAAATCATCGATCCTGAAACCGGCGAAGTGCTTCCGGACGGCGAACTCGGCGAGCTCGTGTTCACGTCGCTGACGAAGGAGGCGCTGCCGATCGTCCGCTACCGGACCCGCGACCTCACGCGGCTGTTGCCGGGCACGGCCCGCACGATGCGCCGGATGGAGAAGATCACGGGGCGCTCGGACGACATGATGATCGTGCGCGGCGTGAACGTATTCCCGACGCAGATCGAGGAGCAGTTGCTCAAGCAGCGCGCGCTCGCACCGCACTATCAGATCGTGCTGACGAAGGAAGGCCCGCTCGACGTGATGACGCTCAACGTCGAGCCTTGCCCCGAGACCGCACCCGATACGGCGGCGATCCATGCGGCAAAACAGGCGCTCGCCTATGACATCAAATCGCTGATCGGCGTGACGGCCGTAATCAACGTGCTGCCCGTGAACGGGATCGAGCGATCGGTCGGCAAGGCGCGACGTGTCGTCGACAAGCGCAAGGGCTGACGAAAATCGCTGCGCGTTAATTGCGCGCGCTGAATCCGTGGCTGCAAATGAAACAGCCCGATCGGCCAACGCCGATCGGGCTGTTTCATTCCGGGACGTCGTTGGGGCACTCGCCGACGCGACGCACGCATCACGAAAGCTGACACCGCACGATCGCCCTCATGATCAGGGCGACACACCCCACGCACCCCGTCGCATCCACGAATACCACGTCGGATGCATCGGCGGCGGCCCAAGCGACCGCAACCACCCGCGCCACCTCACATCACGAATTCGGGAACAGCAGCCACATCCGGCCGACCTGCTTCATCCGCCCGGCCTGATCGCCTGCATCGTCGCCGAGCCCCCAGAAGTAGTCGGCCCGCACACCGCCCTTGATCGCTGAGCCCGTATCCTGCGCGAACACGAGCCGGTTCATCGGCGTATTCGTCAGCGGGCGCGTGGTCTGCAGGAACACCGGCGTGCCGAGCGGGATCGACGACGGATCGACGGCGATCGAGCGCTCCGGCGTCAGCGGCACGCCCAGCGCGCCGATCGGGCCGTCCGCGCCGCCGTGCGGCGCATCTTCCTTGGTCGGCATGTCGCGGAAGAACACGAACCGCGGGTTCGTGTCGAGCAACGCGTCAACGCGGGTCGGGTTCGCCTTCGCCCACGCCTTGATGCCCTGCATCGTCGCCTGAGCGGGCGTCAGCTCGCCGCGATCGAGCAGCCACTTGCCGATCGAGCGGTACGGCTGGTTGTTGGTGCCGCCGAAGCCGACCCGCATCACCGAACCGTCGTCGAGCAGCACGCGCCCCGAGCCCTGCACCTGCAGGAAGAACGCTTCGATCGGGTCGTCGACCCACACGAGTTCGTTGCCGTTCAGGATGCCGGCGCGTTCGAGCTGTGCGCGTGCCGGCAGCGCGGCGCCCGCGCGATAACCGGCCGGCCAGCGGTAGAGCGCGTACTGATACGGACCGCGACGCACGCGCGAACCATGCAGCAGCGGCTCGTAATAGCCGGTCACGAGCCCGTCGAGCGTACCGTCGGTGTTCGCGAGCTGGAACGGCGTGAAATACGTTTCGAAGAACGTGCGTGCACTGCTGACGTCAAGCTCGTCGAGCCGGTCGGCAGCCGCGCAAGCGCGCGACCACGCCGGCTGGCGCGCGAGCCGCACGCAGTTCTGCCGCAGCGCGGA
>NZ_JAAGPB010000401.1:0-8250 GCF_017104585.1 Burkholderia sp. Ac-20392 | reverse complement strand
CCAGAGCGCGGTGTCGTGCATTACGAGGTCGAGCTGCACGTCGTACCGGCGTGCGCCGTCGGCGGCGGCATGCGATTCGATCGCGAGATGGCACCCGCCGATCAGCGCGCGAAACCGTTCGAGCCGCACCAGCTGCGCGCCGGCCTCGGCTTCGACCGCGGCCGAACCCGCGAATCCGTGGCAGGCGATCTGCATGCCCACGCCCATGTCGTGTCTCCTGACGGGGCCGCCCGCTCGTCGACCGCCTTGCCTGTGCCGCCCGCACCGAAAGGCGGCGGCACGCGTTGCCCGTGGCGCGGCGCGATTTCTTCGATCGCTGCCCGGCCGATAGTCTGCCCGCGCCTTCGTGGGCGCGGGGCCGTTCATACGTTGAAGGTCTGCGACGTCTTCATCTCGATCCACGTCATGCCGGCCCTCAGCCCTTCGATCATCGCCTCGCGCTCGGTCGGATACGCATGGCTGTGCTCGAACGTGTGATGAAAGCGCGCGGCGCCGGCGCCGTGCTCGACCGACACGCGACAGCGGAATTCGCCCGATTCGCACGGACGCGTCTCGACTTCGACGGACCAGTCGCGTTCGTGAATGTTGCCCTGCAGTGTCATGCGCCCTCCTGCGGTATCCGTCTCAGAGCCGGAAGTGGCCGCTGTGCAGCAGCACCGGCCGGCCGCCGATTTCCTCGAGCATCCGTCGCGCCATCGCCTCGATCGCCGACCGGTGCGCGTCGAACGCGGCCAGCAGGTCGCGTTCGAGCAGCGACGGTGCGCCGAAATGATCTTCCAGTGCCTCGGCCGTGACCGCGCACTGTACGCAACGCCCGTCGACCAGTGCCGAAAACGCCACGACCAGGTCGCGTGCGCAATATTCGGGTGGTTCCGGCGGGAAGGCAATCTGCATCTGTCCGCCTGTCATCGTCGTGATGGCTCCATGACAAGAGCATAGTGGCGCGCGCGCCCGCACGCTTGACCCACGTCAACCGGTTCGCTGCGCCGCACGATAACGGCGCGGCAGCGTGCCGGCGCCGCTGCGCGACGCCGCTTCGAACTGCTTTCAGCCCGCGTCGGGCTCGATCGCCGCGCCGCGCTCCGCGAGCAGCTCGCGCAGCACGCTACGGTGACAATGGCGTTCATCGTCGCAGTAGCAGCCGATCGAGAACGCGGTGGTCGCCGACAGCGCCGCCAGCAGGTCCAGCACCTTCGGCGCATCGCCATGCGCCATCTCCGCGCGGAAGTGACGCCGGAACGCGTTCCATTCGGCATCGGTTTCGGCAGCCTGCGCCTGTGCGACGAGTTCCGGGCTCGGCGATAGCGTCGGCAGCCATACATCATAGTAGTTGCGCGACGCGAATTCCGCCTTCGGAACGCCACGCGGCGGCCGCCGCACCGTTCCGATCCGCAGGCCCTCGCCGGCCGCGCGCGGTGTGCCGAGCTGGATGATCCGGATGCCCATGTCGCTCCTTTCGAAATGCGTTGGATGCCGTGATCGTACCCCCGCACGTGCGCCGGCGTCAGCCGGGTGGCGCACATTGCGGCCGCCCAGCAAAAAACCGGCTGCCCCCTTGCGGGAGACAGCCGGTTCGGCCAGCCGCGTTGCGCGCCGGAGCGCGCCGCGCTCAGACGCCGCTCTTCAGCACCTTGCCAATGGCATCCGCGACGATGGCGACGTTCGAGTCGTTCAGCCCCGCGACGCACATCCGGCCTGAACGCAGGACGTACACGCCGTGCACTTCGCGCAGCGCGTCGACCTGCGATTCGGTCAGGCCCGTGTACGTGAACATCCCGCGCTGCTTCACGTAGCGCGTGAGTGCCTCGCCGCTGACGTGGTCGCGCAGGCCGTCATGGATCGACTGGCGCATCCGCGCGATGCGGCGGCACATCGCCGCCAGTTCCTCTTCCCACTGCTTGCGCAGCGCGGGCGTGCCGAGCACGGCCGCGACGACTTTCGCGCCGTAGGTTTGCGGGTTGCTGTAGTTCGAGCGCACGGCGCCGGCCAGCTGGCCGAGCACGCGGTCGGCCGCGGCGGCATCTTCGCAGACGACGCTCAGGCCGCCCACGCGCTCGCCGTACAGCGAGAAGTTCTTCGAGAACGAGTTCGCCACCAGCGCCGGCACGCCGCGGCGAGCCAGTTCGCGCACCGCGAACGCGTCCGCGTCGAGGCCCGCGCCGAAGCCCTGGTACGCCATGTCGACGAACGGCAGCAGCCCGCGCGCCTCGATCACGTCGATCAGCTTCTCCCACTGGCCTTCGTCGAGGTCGACACCGGTCGGGTTATGGCAGCACGCGTGCAGCAGCACGATGCTGCGCGCCGGCAGCGCGTCGATCGCCGCGAGCATCGCGTCGAACTTCAGGCCGCCCGTCGCTTCGTCGTAGTACGGGTACGTGTTCACCGTGAAGCCGGCGCGCTCGAAGATGAAGCGGTGGTTTTCCCAGCTCGGGTCGCTGAGCCATACCTGCGAATCCGGGAAATAGCGCTTCAGGAAATCGGCGCCCACCTTCAGGGCGCCGGAGCCGCCGAGCGTCTGCAGCGTCGCGATGCGGCCGGCCGCGCGGGCCGGGTGATCGACGCCGAACACGAGCGCCTGCACGGCGTCGCGATACGCGGCCAGGCCGACCATCGGCAGGTACGGCTTCGCGCCGCTGTCGCGCTGCAGCGCGGTTTCGGCTTCGCGCACGGCGCCCATCACCGGAATCCGGCCTTCGGCGTCGAAGTAGATGCCGATGCTCAGGTTGACCTTCTGGTCGCGCGGATCTTTCTGGAAGTTCTCGTTGAGCGTCAGGATCGGATCGCCCGGGTACGCGTCGATGTGTTCGAACATGGCTATGTCGGTCTCGTTTGGAAGAATGGTCGGTCGTGGCCTGTATCAGCGTGCGGATGCGCTGTCGTGCACCGCATAGCCTGCATTCTTCTGACGGAAGCGATACCCGACCGCGAGCACCGCGAGCCATACCGGGATCAGGTACACCGACAGGCGGAGATCCGGCGTCAGGTACATCACGACGAGAATGCCGGCCATGAATGCCAGGCACAGGTAATTCGTGAAAGGATAGCCCAGACTGCGGAAGGAAGTCTCCTCCCCGGCTGCACGCTTGGCCTGGCGGAACTTCAGGTGGATCAGCGTGATCATCGCCCAGTTGATGATCAGCGCCGACACGACGAGGCCCATCAGCACCTCGAACGCCTTGCCCGGCATGAAGTAGTTGACCAGCACGCACACGCCGGTCGCGAGCGCCGACGCGCCGAGCGCGGCGAGCGGAATGCCGCGCTTGTTCACCGAGCACAGCACCTTCGGCGCGTTGCCCTGCTTCGCGAGGCCGAACAGCATCCGGCTGTTGCTGTACACGCCGCTGTTGTAGACGGACAGCGCGGCCGTCAGCACGACCACGTTCAGCACGTTGGCCACCAGGTTGCTGCTCAGCGCGTGGAAGATCAGCACGAACGGGCTGCCGCCGGTGACGACCTTTTCCCACGGATACAGCGACAGCAGCACGGCGAGCGCGCCGATGTAGAAAATCAGGATTCGGTAGATCACCTGGTTGGTCGCGCGCGGAATGCTGCGCTTCGGATCGTCGGCTTCGGCCGCGGTGATGCCGATCAGCTCCAGCCCGCCGAACGAGAACATGATCGCGGCCATCGACATCACGAGCCCCGACACGCCGTTCGGGAAGAAGCCGCCGTGCTGCCACAGGTTCCGGACACTCGCCTCCGGCCCCGCATGGCCGCTCGCGAGCAGCCAGCCGCCGAAGCCGATCATCCCGACGATCGCGGCGACCTTGATGATCGAGAACCAGAATTCCGTCTCGCCGTACGACTTCACGCTGGCCAGGTTGAGCAGGTTGATCGCGACGAAGAAGACCAGCGCCGACACCCAGGTCGGCACGCCGGGCCACCAGTACTGCACGTAGATCCCGACGGCCGACAGCTCGGCCATGCTGACGAGGATGTACAGCACCCAGTAGTTCCAGCCGGACAGGAAGCCGGTGAAGTGGCCGACGTACCTGTTGGCGAAGTAGCTGAACGAGCCGGCGACGGGCTCGTCGACGACCATCTCGCCGAGCTGGCGCATGATGAAGAACGCAATGATGCCGGCCACCCCGTAGCCGAGCAGCACGGACGGGCCCGCCATCTTGATCGTCTGCGCGATGCCGAGGAACAGCCCCGTGCCGAGCGCGCCGCCGAGCGCAATCAGCTGGATGTGCCGGTTCTTCAGCCCGCGCTTCAGGCCGTCGCTCTCGTTTCCAGAAACCATGTCTTCTCCACTCTGTCCGCCCCCGCCTGCAGCAGGGTGCGGCGCGCCTCGGTGTGCCGGGCGCTGTTTTGCTGTGCCGGGGCCGTTCGTGGAGCCGCCGGGTTGGGGACTGCAATCTTCGCGTGGCGGCGCCCGATTCGCGTCGGCGTGCCTGCCAGACCGGCCGCCGACTGTCGCCGCGCCCGCATTGCTGCGTTCGCACACGAAAATCCGGCGTCAGTTTAGCGTCGCGACGGCGAAATCGGGTTTCGTAACCCGTTCATGCAAACCCTACATTATGAGATAAGATTGCATCCAGGAGACAGATGAGGAAACAAAAATGCATGAACCGGTTCTGGATCGCCTCGATCGCCACTTGCTGTCGATCCTGCAGGAGAACGGCCGCGCGTCGAACCTCGACCTGGCGAAGGCCGTCGGCCTCTCGCCCGCGCAGACGCTGCGCCGCCACCGGCGGCTGGAGGAAATCGGCGCGATCCGCCGATATGAAACCCGGCTGTGCCCCGACACGCTCGGTTTCGGCGTCACCGCTTTCGTGCACGTGACGATGGAGCGCGGGCATATCCGCGACCTGTCGAAGTTCCAGAAACTGGTGTCCGATCTCGCGCAGATCCAGGAGTGCTTCTCGGTGACGGGCGACATCGACTATGTGTTGAAGGTCGTCGCGCACGATCTGAAAGGCTTGTCGCGGTTCCTGCTCGAGACGCTGATGCGTATTCCCGGCGTGAGCGGCGTGCATTCGAGCGTGTGCCTCGACGAGATCAAGTGCACGAGTGCGATGCCGGTCGAGGCCTGATGTGGCGGGCCGCGGGCCAGGCCGGCCCGTTTATTTCACCACTTCAAACGCACTGATCAGCAACGCCCCCGCCGCGATCACCACGCAACCGGCCGCCCGGCGCGGCGTCAGCCGCTCGCCGAGATACACGCGCGCAATCAGCGCCGCGAACACCACGCTCGTTTCGCGCAACGCCGAGACCGGCCCCATCGGCGCGCGATCCATCGCCCAGATCACGATGCCGTACGCGAGCGCCGCGAACACGCCGCCGCACGCCGCCTTCGCCGTTTCGCCGACATCCTGCGTCAGCCGCAGCGGCCCCGCCCGCAGCCGGTAGTACGCGGCCATCATCGCGCCCGTCAGCACGAACATCCACGCGGTATAGCCGACCGTGTTGCCGCTCTCCCGCACGCCGATCCCGTCGACCACGCTGTAGGCCGCGATCGATACGCCGGTCGCAAACGCGGTCGGCAGCACCTGCATCATCCGGTGCTTCGCGCCGCGCCCGCGCTCCAGGCCGATCGCCAGGATGCCCGCGCAGATCAGCACGAGCCCGCATTGCGCGCCGACATTCAGGTGCTCGCCCGCGAACGCCGCCGCGCCGAGCGTGACGAGCAGCGGCGCGGTGCCGCGCGCGACCGGATACGCGACGGTCAGGTCGCCGTGCTCGTACGCGCGCACCAGCAGCAGCGTATAGACGACGTGCAGCACGGCCGACGCGACGACGTACGCCCAGCTCGCCGCCGAGATCGGCGCTGCAGCCGGCAGGAACAGCAGCGCGAACAGCCCGATCGCGATCTGCAGCACGGTGGCCGATCGCAGCCGGTCGCCGCTGCTGCGGACCAGCGCATTCCATGACGCGTGGAGGAACGCCGCGCACAGAACGGCAAACAGAACGGGGATCGGCACGCTGAATACTCGCTGACGGTCGGCCACGCGAAATCGTCGCCGCAGGGCGTTCATCGTATGAATCCGTCATCCGATTGTCAAAAAACGGGCGCGGCACGGCACCGTGCGCGACCGGGTCGATGACGCCCTTTCGCCCGCCCCGCGCGGCATCCGTGGCAGCGGGCTCACGCGGCGCGACATGTGACGCGAAGGTGGCATGCGGTCCGCCCCTTTCCGTTCACTTTCGCCTCGCGTTCCTCCGTAATGAAATCGATACCGCAACGCAATCGCGGCGAAACCACTCCGTCCCCATATCTTCATACGGGACTGTTCCAATGCGTGTGCTCTCTCACGAGCTCCGCGCCGAACCGACACGGCGACGGGGCCGCTCTCCACCATCGAAGACCTTACCTGGAGTTTCCCGATGTTCCGTCAAGCCTTGCTCGTCACTGCCTGCGCAGCCGCAGCGCTGGCGCTGTTCGCCTGCGGCGGCAGCGACGACCCCACGTCGACGCCCGCCGTGTCGTCGCAGGATGCGCTGCAGACCGCCACGCCGATCAAGCACGTCGTCGTGATCTACGGTGAAAACATCTCGTTCGACCACTACTTCGGCACCTACCCGAACGCGACGAACCCGTCGGGCGAACCGGCGTTCACCGCCAAGTCCGGCACGCCGACGCCCAACGGCCTGACGGGCACGCTGCTCACCGCGAACCCGAACTTCACGAACACGGCCAACGGCACCGACGCGGCGAACCCGTTCCGCCTCGACCGCACGCAGGCCGCGACCGCCGACCAGAACCACGCGTACACGGCCGAGCAGCAGGCCGAGGACAACGGCCTCGCCGACCTGTTCCCGAAATACACCGGCAAGGGCTCCTCCGGCGGCGCCGGCGCGTTCGGCACGAAGGGCCAGGTGATGGGCTACTTCGACGGCAACACCGTGACGGCACTGTGGAACTACGCGCAGCGCTTCGCGATGAGCGACAACATGTACACGACGTCGTACGGCCCGTCGACGCCGGGCGCGCTGAACGTCGTGTCGGGCCAGACCAACGGGATGCAGATCGTCAAGTCGTCGGCGCAACCGTCGACGCTCGCGAAGAGCTCGTACTACATCAATGACGGCCAGGGCGGCTTCACGATGATCAACGACGTCGACCCGGGCTACGACGTGTGCTCGAGCACGACCGACCAGGCACTGATGACGGGCAAGAACATCGGCGACCTGCTGAACGGCGCGAAGATCACGTGGGGCGGCTTCATGGGCGGCTTCAACCTGTCGACGACGAACGGCAACGGCACGACGGGCTGCAGCCGCAGCACGGTCGCCACCGCCGTGAACGCCGCGACGTCCGACTACATCCCGCACCACAACTGGTTCCAGTACTACGCGTCGACCGCGAACCCGCAGCACACGCGCCCGAGCTCGGTGGCCGCGATCGGTTCTAGCCTCCAGACGGACGGCAAGACCGCCGAACCGGCGAACCACCAGTACGACACGGACGACTTCTTCGCCGCCGTGAAGGCCGGCAACTTCCCGTCGGTCAGCTACCTGAAGGCCCCGGCCGCACAGGACGCGCACGCAGGCTACTCGGATCCGCTCGACGAACAGGCGTTCGTGACGAAGGTCGTCAACTTCCTGCAGCAGCAGCCGGACTGGCAGAACACGGCCGTGATCGTCACCTATGACGACTCGGACGGCTGGTACGACCACGTGTACACGGCGCCGACGCGCGCGTCGTCGGACCCGGTCGACCAGGTCAACGGCAGCGGCAAGTGCGGCACGGGCGGCACCACCGGCGTGAACGGCGCGACCGTGAATGGCCGCTGCGGCCCGGGCGTGCGCATTCCGCTGATCGTGATCTCGCCGTATGCGAAGCAGAATTACGTCGACCACACGATGATCGACCAGTCGTCCGTCGTGCGCTTCATCGAGGACAACTGGCTCGGCGGCCAGCGCATCGGCGGCGGTTCGTTCGATGCGACGGCGGGCGACCTGCGCGCGCTGTTCGACTTCACGTCGAAGCCGAACACGACGCCGCTGTATCTCGACCCGACGCTCGGCACCGCCTTGAGCGCGGCACCGGCAATCTGACCGGTACTTCGTGACCGCATGGCCGGCGCAGCACGCGCCGGCCGTTTCCGTTTAACGCGCCGCTTCGTGCGGCGCCCGATTTCCGACCGACAGCATGACAGCTCGCCCTGCGTTCCCGTCTCCCGACACCACCGGCCCCCGCGCGTCGCGCACGCCGTCCCGCCTCCTGCGCCGCGCGGCGTTCGTGATCGGCGCCGCCGTCCTCGGCTATGGCGCGTTCGCGATCGCGTTCCCCGCGCAGGTGCCCGC
>NZ_JAAGPB010000400.1:0-7808 GCF_017104585.1 Burkholderia sp. Ac-20392 | reverse complement strand
GCCGCCAGCGCCGTGCCGCGCGCGGGACGGTCCGCGTGCGGCAGGCGCACCGCGATGTCGTGATTGCCCCAGCGGCCGTGCGCGAGATTGTCCGCGCCGAGCAGCTCGCACGAATCGACCGGCAGCGTCGCCTGCGCGACGCCCGGCTGCGGCGTCATGTGTTCGGGACGCACGCCGAGCACCCAGTCGCGCCCGGTGGCGATCGCCTCGCCGATGCCGGGGGCCCCTGCGACCGGCAGCGCAGGGCCGCCGCCCGCGACCGTAAACGTCGCGCCGTCGTCCGACAGCCGGCCGTGCATCAGGTTCATCGCGGGCGAACCGATGAAGCCCGCGACGAACACCGTCGCCGGCTTCTCGTACACGTCGACCGGCGCACCGATCTGTTCCGCGTAGCCGCGGTTCATCACGATCACGCGCTGCGCGAGCGTCATCGCCTCAATCTGGTCGTGCGTCACGTAGACGCTCGTCGTCGCGAGCCGCGCATGCAGCCGCTGGATCTCGAGCCGCATCTGCACGCGCAGTTTCGCATCGAGGTTCGACAACGGCTCGTCGAACAGGAACACCGACGGCTCGCGCACGATCGCGCGCCCCATCGCGACCCGCTGCCGCTGGCCGCCCGACAGCTCGCGCGGCCGCCGCGCGAGCAGCGGCTCGAGTTCGAGGATCTTCGCGGCGGCCGCCACCCGCGAATCGATCGTCGCGCGCTCGATCCCGCGGATCTTCAACCCGTAGCCCATGTTCTGCGCGACCGTCATGTGCGGGTACAGCGCATAGTTCTGGAACACCATCGCGATGTCGCGATCCTTCGGCTCCAGCGCATTGACGACGCGCTCGCCGATCGCGATCTCGCCGTCCGTCACCGTCTCGAGCCCCGCGATCATCCGCAGCAACGTCGACTTGCCGCAGCCCGACGGGCCGACCAGCACGATGAATTCGCCGTCGGCGATCTCCACGTCGATGCCATGCAGCACGTGCTGCTTGCCGTCGTAGGATTTCCTGACGCCCTTCAAGCTCAGCGCAGCCATTCTTGGTCCTTCTCCCGGTTACCGTCCGTTGTTATTTCTCGGAATCGACGAGGCCGCGCACGAACCAGCGCTGCATCGCCAGCACGACGACGAGCGGCGGGATCATCCCCAGCAGCGTCGCCGCCATCACGTATTGCCATTCGGTCGCGGCGTCGCCGCTCGCGATCATCGTCTTGATGCCCACCACCGCCGTCGACAGCGACGCCTCCGTCGTGATCAGGATCGGCCACAGATACTGGTTCCAGCCGTAGATGAACGTGATCACGAACAGCGCCGCGATGCTCGTCTTCGACAGCGGCAGCACGACGTCCCAGAAGAACCGCAGCGGCCCCGCACCGTCGATGCGCGCGGCATCCATCAGCTCGTCGGGCAGCGTCATGAAGAACTGGCGGAACAGGAACGTCGCAGTCGCCGATGCGATCAGCGGCAGCGTGAGCCCTGCGTAGGTGTTGGTCAGATGCAACGTCGACACGACCTGCACGGTCGGGAATATCCGCACTTCCACCGGCAGCATCAGCGTGATGAAGATCAGCCAGAACGCCGTGTTGCGGAACGGGAAGCGGAAATAGACGATCGCGTACGCGGACAGGATCGACACCGCGATCTTGCCCACCGCGATGCCGAGCGCCATCGCGAAGCTGTTCACGAGCAGGCGGCCGAACGGCGCCGTCGTGCCGCCGCTGCCGTGCCCCCAGATGTACGCGACGTTCTCGAACAGGTGCGTGCTCGGCACGAGCGACAGCGGCACCGTGAACACTTCCTGCGCGTTCATCGTCGCCGCGCAGAACGCGACGTAGACGGGAAACACGATCAGCACGACGCCCGCGATCAGCACCGCGTGGCAGAACAGGTCGAAGCCCTTGCGATTTTCGATCATGCGTATTGCACCCTGCGTTCGACGAAGCGGAACTGGATCACCGTGAGCCCGACGACGATGATCATCAGCACGACCGACTGCGCGCCCGAGCTGCCGATGTCGAGCCCCTGGAAGCCCTCCGCGAAGATCTTGTAGATCAGCGTCTTCGTGCTCTGCGCCGGGCCGCCGCCGGTGGCCGCGTCGATCACCGGGAACGTGTCGAAGAACGCATAGACGAGGTTCACGACCAGCAGGAAGAAGCTGGTGGGCGACAGCAGCGGCAGCACGATGTTGAAGAAGCGCCGCACCGGCCCGGCGCCGTCGATCGCGGCCGCCTCGATCAGCGAGCGCGGGATCGCCTGCAGGCCCGCGTAGAAGAACAGGAAGTTGTAGCTCACCTGCTTCCACACCGACGCGAGCACGACCAGGAACATCGCCTGCCCGCCGTTCAGCGCGTGGTTCCACACGATGCCGCTCTTCGCGAGCGCATAGGTGATCAGGCCGATGCTCGGGTTGAACAGGAACGCCCACAGCACGGCGGCGATGGTCGGGGCGACCGCGTACGGCCAGATCAGCAGCGTGCGGTACACGCGCGCGCCGCGGATCACGCGATCGGCGCACGCGGCGAGAATCAGCGACACGACGAGCCCGCTCACCGTGACGAGCGAACTGAACACGAGCGTCGTGCGGAAAGAATCGAGATACAGCGGATCGGCGAACAGGTGCGTGAAGTTCGCCAGGCCGACGAATTCGCTCGAGGTGCCGAACGCATCCTGCATCTGCGTCGACTGCCACAGCGCGACGCCGGCCGGCCACAGGAAGAACACGGCGGTGATCGCGAGCTGCGGCGCGATCAGCAGGTACGGCAACAGGCTCGTACCGAAACGGGAACGGGATTGCATCGCGGATATCCGGTCAGGCGCAACGGAAAGATGGCCGTGCCGCCGGCCGGCGCGCGTGCATCCGTACAGGGTGCAACGCGGCCGGCGGCACGGTGCGATGCGGGCTCAGCCGCCCGACTTCTCGAAGCGGCGCAGCAGTTCGTCGCCGCGCGATGCGGCCGAATCGAGCGCATCCTTCGGCGACTTCTTCTGCGCCCAGACCTGTTCGAACTCCTCGTCGACCACCGTGCGGATCTGCGGCATGTTGCCCAGGCGCAGCCCCTTCGTGTACGGCAGCGGCGGCTTGTTCAGCATCTGCTTGATCGCGGTTTCGGCGCTCGGGTTCTTCGCGTAGAAGCCCTGCTGGCGCGTGAGGTCGTACGCGGCGGTCGTCACCGGCAGGTAGCCGGTGTCCTGGTGCCACTTCGCCGCGACTGCCGGCGAGGCCAGGTACGCGAGGAATTTCGCGACGCCCTTGTAGGTCGCCGGATCCTTGCCGGCCAGCACCCACAGGCTCGCACCGCCGATGATCGCGTTCTGCGGCGCGCCCTTCACGTTCGCGTCGTACGGCATCATGCCCGTGCCATAGCTGAACTTCGCGAACTTCTGCACGTTCGCGAGCGCGCCCGACGACGTCGTCAGGATCCCGCAGTCGCCGCTGTAGAACTTCGCCGACGCTTCATCCTTGCGGCCTGCGTAAGTGAACGTGCCGTCCTTCGCCATCTGCTGCAGGAACGAAATGTGCGCGATCTGCTGCGGCTTGTTGAATTCGAGCACCGCGTCGGTGCCGTCGAAGCCGTTGTTGCGGCTCGCGAACGGCAGCCCGTGCCAGGCGCTGTAGTTCTCGAGCTGGATCCAGCCCTGCCAGCCGGTCGTGAAGCCGCACGCCATCCCCGACTTGCGCAGCTTCTCGGCATCGGCCTGCACGTCGGCCCACGTCTTCGGCGGCTGGTTCGGATCGATGCCGGCCTTCTTGAACGCGTCCTTGTTGTAGTACAGCACCGGCGTCGAGCTGTTGAACGGCATCGAGACGAGATGGCCCGTCTTCGCGTCGCTGTAGTAGCTCGCGATGGTCGGCACGAACGCCTTTTCATCGAGCGGCACGCCGGCCTGCTTGAACACGTCGTAGACAGGTACGACGGCCTTCTTCGCCTGCATCATCGTGGCCGTGCCGACTTCGTAGACCTGCAGGATCGCCGGCGCGTTGCCGCTGCGATAGGCGGCGATGCCGGCCGCGAGCGCCTGGTCGTAGGTGCCCTTGAAGACCGGCACGATCTTGTAGTCGCTCTGCGACGCATTGAACTGGTCGGCGATCGCGTTGACCCGCTCGCCGAGCGCGGCCTCCATCGCATGCCAGAACTGAATTTCCGTCGCGGCGAACGCCACGTGCTGCACCCCGAACATCAGCGCGCCGCCGAGCGCGATCGAACGAACCAGTGTCCCCGCAGGCTTCTTCTTCATCGACCTCTCTCCTATGAAAACGTTACCAACAGCGTGTGCAACATTCCCGTCGCCATTGAACCGGCGAAGTCTAGTGATCGTTTGTGACAGTCAGTTGTCGCTGATGACGAACAGGCGCTGATACTCCTTCAGCGCGAAGCGGTCGGTCATGCCGGCGATGTAGTGCGCGACGAGGCGCGGCTGCTGCGCGGCATCCTCGGACTGGTACGGCGGCGGCAGCAGGCGCGGATCGTCGATGAACGCATCGAACAGGCCGGTGACGACGCGCTGCGCCTTGCTCGCCATGCGCATCACCTTGTAGTGGCGATAGAGGTTCTTGAAGAGGAAACGCTTGAGGGCGGCCGCCTGCGTGGCAACCGTTTCGCTGTGCGACACGAGCGGCGGCGCGGCGCGCACGTCGTCGAGCGATGCAGGCGCGACACGCACGAGATTGCGCGTCGTCTCGTCGATCAGGTCGACGATCAGCGTGTTGATGATGCGGCGCACCGTCTCGTGCACGAGACGGCGGCCTTCGAGGTGCGGGAATTCGGCGAGCGCCGCCTCATAGTGGCGCTGCCACAGCTCGACTTCCGCGAGCTGTTCGATCGTGATCAGGCCGGAACGCAGGCCGTCGTCGACGTCGTGGTTGTTGTACGCGATCTCGTCCGCGATGTTGGCAAGCTGCGCTTCGAGCGACGGCTGGCGGCCCTGCAGGAAGCGCTCGCCGAGCGCGCCGAGCTTGCGCGCATTCTCGCGCGAGCAGTGCTTCAGGATGCCTTCGCGGGTTTCGAAGCACAGGTTCAGCCCGTTGAACGCGCCGTAGTGCTCCTCGAGCTCGTCGACGACCGCCAGGCTCTGCAGGTTGTGCTCGAAGCCGCCATGCTCGCGCATGCAGGCATTCAGGGCGTCCTGCCCGGCATGGCCGAACGGCGTATGGCCGAGATCGTGCGCGAGCGAAATCGCCTCGACGAGATCCTCGTTCAGGCGCAGGTTGCGCGCCACCGAGCGCGCGATCTGCGCGACTTCGAGGCTGTGCGTGAGGCGTGTGCGGAACAGGTCGCCTTCGTGATTGACGAAGACCTGCGTCTTGTATTCGAGCCGGCGAAATGCGGTCGAATGGACGATGCGGTCGCGGTCGCGCTGGAATTCGGTGCGCGCCGCCGGCGGTGTTTCCGGATGGCGGCGGCCGCGTGACTGCAACGCGTGTGCGGCATACGGAGCGAGATGGGCTTCCAGCGCCGCCAGCGTCGGCGGCTCGGCAACCGGCGCAGCAGATGCGCGGCCGGCTTCGGGCAGTGTGCTGCTGGATGTCTCGCTCACGTCTCCTCCATGTCAGGGGCGCCGGGGCATCCGGGCGGCCGTTAGCGGGTCGTCTGTGCCAGTGTAGCGAACACGGCTTCGTCCGGCGCTTGCGTGATCAGCGTATCGCCGAATCGCTTCAGCAGGATGAACTTGATCGCGCCGGCCTCCGCCTTCTTGTCGACGCGCATCAGGTCCATGTAGCGCGCGTCGCCGAGCGCGGGCCCGCGGGTCGGCAGGTGCGCGGCCTCGATCACCGCATCGAGGCGCTGCCGCGACGCTTCGTCGAGCAGGCCGAGCCGCACCGACAGGTCGCCCGCCATCACCATCCCGCAGCCGACCGCCTCGCCATGCAGCCACTCGCCGTAGCCGAGCCCGGCCTCGATCGCATGGCCGAACGTGTGGCCGAAGTTCAGGATCGCACGCAGGCCGCCTTCACGTTCGTCGGCCGCCACCACGCTCGCCTTGATCTCGCACGAGCGCTTCACCGCGTGCGCGAGCGCAGCCGGGTCGCGACGGTTCAGCGCGTCGACGTTCGCCTCGATCCAGTCGAAGAATTCCGCATCGGCGATCGCGCCGGTCTTGATGATCTCGGCCACGCCGGCCGCCAGTTCGCGGTCGGGCAGCGTCGTCAACGCGCCGATGTCCGCGATCACGGCCTGCGGCTGGTAGAACGCGCCGATCATGTTCTTGCCGAGCGGGTGGTTGATGCCCGTCTTGCCGCCGACCGACGAATCGACCTGCGACAGCAGCGTCGTCGGCACCTGGATGAACGGCACACCGCGCATGTAGCACGCGGCCGCAAAGCCCGTCATGTCGCCGATCACGCCGCCGCCGAGCGCAACGAGCGTCGTCTTGCGGTCCGCACGGTCGGTCAGCAGGCCGTCGAAGATCAGGTTCAGTGTTTCCCAGTTCTTGTACGCCTCGCCGTCCGGCAGCACGACCGTCGACACGCGCTTGCCGAGCGGCGCGAGCGCTGCGCGCAGCGCGTCGCCGTAGAGCGGATCGACCGTCGTGTTCGTGACGATCGTGACGGACGAGCCCTTGATATGAGGCACGAACAGCTCGGCGCGGCCGATCAGGCCGGCGCCAATGTGAATCGGATAGGCGCGGTCGCCCAAATCGACGTTGACAGTAATCATGCTTGTAGCGGCTTGGCGATGACGCCCGCCAGTTCGAGTTGCATCAGCACCATGTTGACGAGACCGTTGACCGACGGACGGCCGGTCTCGATGACGAAATCCGCGCATTCGCGGTACAGCGGGTCGCGTACCTCGTACAGCGCTTCGAGACGCCCCTTCGGATCTTCGGTCTGCAGCAGCGGGCGGTTCTTGTCCTTGCGGGTGCGCAGCCACAGATCGTGCGGATTGGCGCGCAAGTAGATGACGATGCCGTTGTTTTTCAGGCAGTCGCGGTTTTCCGGGCGCAGCACCGCGCCGCCGCCCGTCGCGAGCACGATGTTCTCGCGCTGCGTGAGATCGGTGATCACCTGCGTTTCGCGATCGCGAAACCCGGCCTCGCCCTCCATCTCGAAGATCACCGGAATGCGCGCGCCCGTGCGGGCCTCGATTTCGTGGTCGGAGTCGAAGAACGTCCTGTCGAGCCGACGCGCGACCGCACGGCCCACGGTGGTCTTACCCGCTCCCATAAGGCCGACGAAAAATACGTTTGCATGTGGGTCCCGCGCTTGCAACGGCTTCCTCTGCTTCAATCTTGCTGGTGTGTGGCGCAGCTTACTGGCAAAGCGGCTGCCTTGTCGAGCCTGCGCCGGCGGCTTCCGGCCCTGTTTTTTCGGCATCCGCGCCGGCCGCGCCGCGCGCATTGCAACGCGCGTCGACGACGGTCGGCGTGATGAAGACGACCAGTTCGTTACGCTGATCGCGTTGCGCGCGGTGCCGGAAAAGCGCGCCCATAAACGGTATTTTGCCCAAGAGCGGCACGCGCGTCACATCGTTCCGGTTCAGTTGCTCATAGATCCCGCCGATCGCGACCGTCCCGCCGTTCTCGACCTCGACGCGCGTCTGGACGTGTTTCGTATGGATCGCCGGGCCGGCCGCCGTCGGCTCGCCGATGCTGTCCTTCGTCACGTCCAGGTCGAGCACCACGCGCCCGTCCGGCGTGATCTGCGGCTCGACCTCCAGTTTGAGCGTCGCCCGGCGGAACTGCACGCCGCTCACGCCGTTGCCGACCTTCGCCTGGTACGGCAATTCCGAACCCTGTTCGACGATGGCCTTGACGCGATCGGCGGTCACCACACGCGGGCTCGAGACGATCTGGCCCCGCCCCTGCGCCTCGAGCGCGCTCAGA
>NZ_JAAGPB010000399.1:0-232 GCF_017104585.1 Burkholderia sp. Ac-20392 | reverse complement strand
AAAAAAAAAAGCTGTCGCACTACTCGTGCCCGTCGGCGCGCCAGCTGCTTCTCATCCACATCAGCCGAGCTCGCCGTGCGCCGCCGAATTCGTCCATTCGACCGACTCATTCCTCGCGTTGCAGCCTTACACCCACGCACCACTCCCGAGTCTACCTGTGCTCGGCCCGTCCTCTTCCCGTGCTTACCTGACCTATATCCCCTCTGTTACTATACATGTCCCCTACTCTACT
>NZ_JAAGPB010000398.1:0-8093 GCF_017104585.1 Burkholderia sp. Ac-20392 | reverse complement strand
CAAGCAGGGCGTGATGGAGGCGGCCGCGCGCGGCGCGCAGGCGGCCGGCGGGTGCGCGATCGGGCTGCTGCCGGAAGACGATGCGACGCTCGCGAATCCGTATCTGAGCGTCGCACTGCCGACCGGGCTCGGCATCACGCGCAACGCATTGGTCGCGCGTGCGTCGCTGTGCCTGATCGCGGTGGGCGGCGGGCTCGGCACGCTGTCCGAGATCGCACTCGGGTTGCAGTGGGGCAAGCCGGTGTTCGCGATTTGCGACGCGCCGCGCGTGGCGGGCGCCGAATGCTTCGACGAAGCGGATCCGCTCGTGGCGCGGGTCGCGCGGTGGCTGGCCGATTCGGCTTAGGCCGATGGCATGAGGTTGCGGCTTCCCGCCCGGTGATCGGCTGTTGCGGACTTGAAATGGCGCGGGCAACTCGCCATATTGGCGATGCACGAATGTTCAGTGACGTCTCGAGAGGATTCCAGATGCGCCTTCTGCTTGCCCTGCTGCTGCCGTGGTTCCAGTTCTTCACGATCGGCCGCCCGATTGCCGGAATCATCTGCCTGATCCTGCAAATCACGATCATCGGCTGGATACCGGCCGCGATCTGGTCGGTGTATGCGCTGAGCCAGTACAAGACCGATCGGAAGATCGAGGCGGCGCTGCGGGGGCAAAAGTAAATCCGGGGGCGATTTCCCGCAGGTTCAGCTTCGTTAGCCCAACGGCAAAAGTTTCTATTTCGGTGGAAATATATATACTTTATCTGCGCCACTCCGGATAATTTATGTAGATTTCTGCCTAAATGAACGACTCCTGTACGATTCAACTCCACGCCGACGGTGCCTGGCACGACATTGGTGTTGTCACCTTGTTCGGCACGCCCGACGAAGGCTGGCGAGCGCGTGCTTATACGGGTTACGACGTCGAGTGGGCCGTTCGGCATCAGCTCGCCCGCGATGCGCACGCCATGTCATGTCGATTTCCGGTTGGTCTTGAGCCACTGGAGACGCCGCATTGGCCTGTATTCCTGATCGACCTGTTGCCGCAAGGGTTCGGCCGCGCGGAGTTGTTGCGCCGTCTCGGTTTACCGGAAACCGCCGAGGAACGCGCCGACTGGCCATTGCTGCTGGCAGGCGCTGCCAATTCGATCGGAAATCTGCGAATCAAGGAGGCCGTGCATTGGCTGGCCGAACGTCAGGGGCCGCAGCAGGGTTTTACCGACGAGGAGGTTGTCGCGCGAGGCGACGCGTTCAGCGAATATCTCGCCACACATGGCTTCTTCGTTGCGGGCTCCTCGGGTGTACAGGGCGAGTGGCCGAAGCTGCTGCTGACCCGTGCTGACGACGGCTTGCTCTATCTGGACCATACGCTGCCGGACGAACGCGCGCGTGAGCACTACATCGTCAAGTTCGGGCGCGGCGCGAACGCGCACCTTGCGCAGATTCTGCGCCACGAGGCGCCCTACATGGCATTGGCACAGCGTCTCGGTTTGCGGGTGCATGCGCCACTGGCGCTACATGATCGCTTGCTGTTCATTCGGCGTTTTGATCGGGCGCATATCGACGGTCGTGTCGTCCGGTTTGCCCAGGAAAGCATCGCTTCGTTGACGGACAAGGCCGGCTTCGGTGTCGTGCCGAGCCACGACGAGGTGTGCTGGCATCTCGCGCGTCAATGCACCGACCCGCAGGCCGAGGTGGCGGAATACCTGTGCCGCGATGTCGCGAATCTCGCGTTGGGCAACAAGGACAATCATGCGAGAAACACCGCGTTGCAACGTGACTTCGATGGACGCGTCGCCCTGACGCCGCTTTACGACTTCGCGCCGATGTATCTGCATCCGGATGGCATTGCGCGGCGTATCCGCTGGGAAGGCAATGACGGGGGGCAGCCGGATTGGGCGCGGGTGCTGGATACCATCGTTCGAATTGGTGAGCCGCAGGCTGAGGAAGCGCATGTCGCGTTGGATCGCGATGCGTTGCGGGCACGGCTACGTGCGATGTCGCCGGGTTTGCAGGAGATCGCCGATCATGGTGCCGATCTCGGGCTGGAGCACGACGTGCATGCCTTTCTGAAGCCGGGACTCGAGCGGTTGGCTCGTGAGCTGGATGCGTTGCGCTAGGCACGGGTGACGCAATGGACAAACGCTATAACGCGCTGCCGCTTCCCGAACAGCTTTCGCTCCGACGACAAGCGATCGAAGACGTGCTCGCGCATCCCGAGTGGCCGTTGCGCGAATCGGTACGTCATCTGAAGAAGACGATGCGGCTGACGAGCGCGGAAATGGCCAAGCTCGCCGGTGTGTCGACGAAGACGATTCAGGATATCGAACAAGGTCGCAGCGACGGGACGGTGCAGACGATGAACCGCATCTTCGGCATGCTGGGATTGAAGCTCGGTGTGGTGCGGCAGAACACCTAGCCGGACGTGGCTGCGCAGCCGCCTCGGGCTGCTTCATCAGTTCCTGCTTTCTACTCCTCGCCGGTTATCCCGGCGGCGCCCCCTCCAGCGCCTCCGCCCGCGCGAACAGCCAGTCGACGAACGTGCGCAGCGACGGATCGTCGTCGTCGCGATACAGGCAATGAAACGGCGGCCCTTCCAGGTGGACTTCCGGAAACAGTGCGACGAGCCGCCCGTGCTCGATGTCGTCGCGCACCACCGCGCGTGGCGCGAGGCACACGCCGAGCCCGCTCGCGGCAGCCTTGGTCATCAGGAAGAACTCGCGGTAGAACGGCCCGCGCAGCGTCTCGGTGACGGCCGAGCCCGCCTGGTGGAACCAGTATTGCCACGCCTGCGGCAAGCCTGCGTAATGCAGCAGCGGCGCGTTGCGCAAGTCGGCCGGCGTACGCGCCTGGTCGAGCACCGGGTGGCCGGGCGCGCACACCGGCACCGCGACGGTCGCAAGCAGCGGCCGCGACACGAACCCCTTGCGGCGCAGCTCCGGCGTATAGCGGCGGACCACGATGTCGCAGGTTTCGTCGAACTGGTCGCGCTCGTTGTCGGGCGTCGTGACGAGTTGCACGTCGATCTCCGGACGTTCTGCCTGGAACGCGGCCAGTTGCGTGAGCAACCATCCGTGCGCGAATGACACCGACGCATTGATCCGCACCGGATGGCCGCCGACGGGTTCGAACATCTGCCCGGTCGCCTGCGCGAGCCGGCCGAGGCAGCTCGCGACGTCGACGAGGTAATGCCGCGCGCGCGGCGTGAGCCGCAACGAACGTCCGTCGCGCTCGAACAGCTTCTGCCCGAAGAACGATTCGAGCACGCGGATCTGCTGCGCGACCGCGCTCTGGGTCACGTTCAGCTCGTCGGCGGCGAGGGTGAGGCTCTGCAGGCGGCCGGCAGCTTCGAAGCTGCGCAGCGCGTTCAGGGGCGGCAATCGGCGCATCGTGAGATCGCGAAGAAAAGCTACACAGTGGGTCAAAAAATGTCGTTTGTGGCGGTCGGGGCGCCTCCCTATCATGGCGCCGACAGGAGAACACGCCCCGATGACGATCATATCGCCACCCGACACCCGGACGACCGGAATTCGCCACCGTCTTCGCCTCCGGCGCGCGGTGCGGCGTGCGACGCACCGCCCGGCCATAGTGCCGCCCGTGCGCGGCCGCGGCGCGCTGGCGCTTGCCTGTGCGGGACTGTTCGCGGCGCTGACCGGATGTGCGACGAAACCGGACAACGAGCGGCAGATCGGCAACGGCGGATCGCTGGTGCGCTACAGCTCGAGCCAGACCGAAGTCGACCTGACCGATACCGAGCAGCAGACGCTGCGCATGCTCAGCGACCGCCGCTATGCGGATGCGACGCAGGCGCGCACGCTCGACGCGGTGGCCGGCGTGCTGCGCGCGCAGGGTTATGCGCCGGTGACGGTCGATCGCGATTCGGGGCTGGTGGAAGCGGGGCGCAGCGACACGCTGATCCCGAAGTGGCGTCAGCTGTTGCGTGGCGCGCTGAAGGCCCGCATCGGGATGTTGCCGACGAAGCCCGACCATGAACGCGTGGCCGCGATCGTGACGGTTCGGGCGGGGCGGGACGCGCACGGGGCGATCGTGCGTGCACGATTCGATCGTACGGTGTGGGACAGCGCCGGCGATTCGCGTACCAAGACCGTCATGGAGCCCGAGTACTACCAGGCGTTCTTCACGGAAGTGGACAAGGCGATGTGCACGACGAAGTGCGAGCGGTGAGCGGCGCGCACGTGCCGGTGCCGGGGGCGCAAAGGAGCAACAGGGAACGGCGGGCGCGCTGTCGCCGGTCGGAGAATGGGCGCGAATGCCGGCGCGGCGCCTGGCGTCCGGCGCCCGGTGCGTCCAGCCGACGCTGGAGCCGTCGACGAGAAAACGGCTGCCTGGATCGTCGCTCGACCCGGCAGCCGCTTCGCCTACTTCACCGCAAACAGCGTCAGGTTCATGAAGATCTTGAACGCGTAGCCGAGCGTGACGGCCCCGATCACGCCGCCCGCCCACAGGACGACGAACCACATCCAGCCGCGCATCCGCGACCGTGGCGCCGTAGCGGGGCGCTCGGCGGAATCAGTGGTGGTAGTAATGCTGGTCTTCATGGCGCACCTTGCCTCGGAATACCCAGTAACCCATCGTCGTGTAGGCGATGATGATCGGGAGGATAACCGCTGCGCCGACCAGCGTGAAGGTCTGGCTGGAACGCGGCGCCGCGGCTTCCCAGATCGTCATCGTCTGAGGAATCGCATACGGGAACAGCGTGACGAGCAGGCCGACGTAGCCGAGCAGCACGAGCGCCAGCGCGAGCACGAACGGGGTCATGTCATGCCGGGCGCGCACCGCGCGGCGCATCCACACCGCGCAACCGGCGACCAGGAACGGCACCGGCAGCAGGCGCCAGAACAGCCCCGAATCGAACCAGCGCTGCGCGATGGCCGGATCCTGCAGCGGCGTCCACAGGCTGATGACCGCGATGAAGCCGAGCAGCACGACCGTCAGCGGCCACACGACGCGATGCAGGCGGCGCTGCAGGTCGCCTTCCGTCTTCGCGACGAGCCAGCAGCAGCCGAGCAGCGCATAGGTCACGATCAGGCCGAGGCCGGTCAGCAGGCTGAACGGCGTGAGCCAGTCGAACGCGTCGCCCGCGAACACGCCATCCTTCACGTTGATGCCTTGCAGGAACGCGCCGAGCGCGATGCCCTGGAACAGCGTCGCGCCGGCCGAGCCGCCGATGAACGCGAGATCCCACAGCTGCTTCGTGCGCCGCGCCTTCGCGCGGATCTCGAACGACACGCCGCGGAAGATCAGGCACACCAGCATGAAGATCAGCGGCAGGTACAGCGCGGACAGCACGGTCGAATAGACGATCGGGAACACCGCGAACAGCCCGGCGCCGCCGAGCACGAGCCACGTCTCGTTGCCGTCCCACACGGGGGCGACCGTGTTCATCATCAGGTCGCGTTCCTTCTCGTCCGGGAAGAACGGGAAGACGATGCCGATGCCGAGGTCGAAGCCGTCGAGCACGACGTACATGAAGAGCCCCAATGCGATGATCGCGGCCCAGATTACGGTGACGTCCATAGGTTTTCTCGTATGCGGAAAGGGTGGGCTCAGACGGTCTCGAGCGGCTCGTCGACGGCCGACATCGGGCGGCGCGCGGTGTGATCGGGGCGCGTGTCGGGCGTATCGTCGTGCTTCACGTCGGGCAGCGCGGGGCCGGCCTTCATCAGCTTCAGCATGTAGTACACGCCGGTGCCGAACACGAGGAAGTACACGATCACGAACGTCATCATCGACAGGCTGACCTGCTGCACCGACAGCGGCGACACGGCCTGCGCGGTGCGCATCACGCCATACACGACCCACGGCTGGCGGCCCGCTTCGGTCGTCACCCAGCCCGCGAGCAGCGATACGAAGCCGGTCGGGCCCATCACGAGCGCGAAGCGCTGGAACCACTTCGATTCATACAGACGGCCGCGGCGGCGCAGGAGCCACGCGAGCGCGGCGAGGCCGATCATCGCGAAACCGAGGCCGACCATGATCCGGAAGCTCCAGAACACGACGGTCGAATTCGGGCGGTCTTCCGGCGGGAATTCCTTCAGGCCGCGGATCTCGCCGTCCCAGCTGTGCGTGAGGATCAGGCTGCCGAGGTGCGGCACCTTCACCGCGTAGCGGGTCGTTTCCGCCTTCATGTCCGGAATGCCGAACAGGTTCAGCGGCGTGCCGCCCTTCTCGGTTTCCCACAGTCCTTCGATCGCGGCGATCTTCGCCGGCTGGTGCTTCAGCGTGTTGATGCCGTGCTGGTCGCCGATCACGGCCTGCAGCGGCGCGAGCACGAGCAGCAGCCACAGCGCCATCGAGAACATCTTCTTCACGCTCTTGTCGCGGCGGCCCTTCAGCAGGTGCCACGCGCCCGTTGCGGCCACGACCAGCGCGGCGACGATGAACGCGGCGATCGCCATGTGGAACAGGCGGTACGGGAACGACGGGTTGAAGATGATCGCGAACCAGTCGGTCGGCACGACGCGGCCGTCGACGATCTCGAAGCCCTGCGGCGTCTGCATCCAGCTGTTCGACGCGAGGATCCAGAACGTCGAGATCAGCGTGCCGATCGCGACCATCAGCGTCGCGCCGAAGTGCGCGCGCGGGCTCACGCGGTTCCAGCCGAACAGCATGATGCCGAGGAAGCCGGCCTCGAGGAAGAACGCGGTCATGACCTCGTACATCAGCAGCGGCCCGGTGACGGCGCCGGCGAAGCTCGAGAAGCCCGACCAGTTCGTGCCGAACTGGTAGCTCATCACGACGCCGGAGACGACGCCCATCCCGAACGCGACCGCGAAGATCTTCGACCAGAACAGGCAGAGGGTTTTGTAGTACTGCTTGCCGGTTTTCAGCCAGCGATATTCGAGCACGGCGATGAAGCTGGCGAGGCCGATGCTCAGCGCCGGAAAGACGATGTGAAAGGAGACGGTGAACGCGAATTGCAGGCGGGCCAGATCGAGGGCCGAAAGAGCGGTGTCCATACCAGTTGACCGAGGCTGACGATACCCGCCGGCGGGTGCCGGCGGACCCCGGCGGACGGGCGTCGGGGTTGGCTGGAGTATGTGCCGCGATGTTGCACCGCGAAATGCGCCAACTCGTCGCAGATGTCCAGCCCGTCGCGCGCGATTCCGGGGTAAATCGTTGATTCGTATCAAGAAGGCTGCGTGCGGCGCGCGCGGCCGCGGCGTGGCGGTCTGACGCACGTGCGTCAATATGGCGCGTCGCGTCATCGGAACGGTTCGACGCGGGCGCAAACCCTGGGTGGCTGCGCGCAACCTGGCGCCGGCGCGCGGCCGAACCGTTGCGGTGCGTTATCGCGTAACGCAAGCGGTCGTGCCGGCGGGCCGCGGCCGATGGGGTCTGTCACATTGGTAACGCCGCGCAACATTGGCGCGTGCGCCCGTAATGGATGACGGATCGTGCGCGGCGTAGCGTTCCGTATGTCGGGTTCGCATCGACGAACCGCCAGCCGGAGAACGTGACGTGAATGGATTGAAGCTCGCACTGGGCGCGGTGGCCGCAGTGGCGATCGCGACGGGCGGTGTGGCGCATGCCGCCCGGGTCGGGGTCTATATCGGCCCCGGCTACCCGTATTACTACCCCGTCGTCCCTGCGCCTTACTACTACCCGCCGCCCGTCGTCGCGGTGCCCGTCGATCCGGGGCCGCCGCCGGAGTATGTCGAGAAGGGGCAGCCGCAGGACGAGGGCGACGCGAACGTCTGGTACTACTGCGACGCGTCGAAGCATTACTACCCGTATGTGAAGACCTGCAAGTCGGGCTGGCGATCGGTGCCGGCGCGGCCGCAGTGACGGAGGCGCGACGATGAAATCCGTGTTTCGATCTCTGCGCGTGCCGGCCGCGCTGGCGCTGGCCGGCCTGCTCGGCGCGTGCGCGTACATGCCGACCGGGCCGAGCGTGATGGCGCTGCCCGGCACCGGCAAGTCGTTCGACCAGTTCCGCGCCGACGATGCGAACTGCCGTCAATACGCGTTCCAGCAATCGGGCGGCGTGAGTGCGGGCCAGGCGTCGACCGCGAGCGCGGTCGGCAGCGCGGCCGTCGGCACCGCGCTGGGTGCGGCGGCCGGCGCGGCGTTCAACGGCGGCACGGGTA
>NZ_JAAGPB010000397.1:0-8094 GCF_017104585.1 Burkholderia sp. Ac-20392 | reverse complement strand
GCCGGATGCCGTCCCGAGCGGGGCGACATCCGTGCCACGATACCGGCCGGCGCAACGCCGGCCCGTCGAACTAGCCGTTCAGCACATAAGGCTGCGTCATCACTTCGAGGAAGTGGCCGTCCGGATCGTCGAAGTACACGCCGCGGCCGCCGTTGTGGCGGTAGATGTCACCGGGTTGCCGCTTCGCCGGATCGGCCCAGTGCGGCAGCCCGCGCTCGCGAATGCGCGCGAGCACGCGATCGAAGCCTGCTTCGTCGAGCAGGAACGCGTAATGCTGCGACGCGATCTCTCCCGACTGCTCATAAAAATCGAGTGATACGCCGTTGCCGAGCGGGACGACCAGCATCGCGCCGAACGGCGTCGGCGGCGGCAATTCCAGAAGCTCGGTGAGGAAGCGGCTCGACGCGCGCTTGTCGCGGCACCAGACGATCGTGTGGTTGAGCTGGACGTTCATGGTGTGTCCCCGTGAAGGGCCCCGCGGTAGGCATGGACTCACGATAGCCGATCGTCGCCGCTGTTCAAGCGCGAAAAAAAACGGCCGCACAACGGGCGGCCGCTTTCATCACTCCCCGGCGACAGCCGGCCCGCCGGTATTGCCGCGGCGGTTGCGGCGTTTCTCGCCCCACACGCGGAACCGGTCCATGTACAGGTAGACGACCGGCGTCGTATAGAGCGTCAGCACCTGCGACACGATCAGGCCGCCGGCGATCGCGATCCCGAGCGGCGCACGCAGCTCGGCGCCGTCGCCGTTGCCGAATGCGAGCGGCAGCGCGCCGAGCAGCGCCGCCATCGTCGTCATCATGATCGGGCGGAAGCGCAGCAGGCACGCCTCGTGGATCGCGTCGAACGACGACTTCTGGTTGTTGCGCGTCTGGTCGATCGCGAAGTCGACCATCATGATCGCGTTCTTCTTCACGATACCGATCAGCAGGATCACGCCGATCAGCGCGATGATGCTGAACTCGGTCTTGAACAGCAGCAGCGCGAGCAGTGCGCCGACGCCGGCCGACGGCAGCGTCGACAGGATCGTGATCGGGTGGATGTAGCTCTCGTACAGGATCCCGAGCACGATGTAGACGGCCAGCAGCGCCGCGAGGATCAGGATCGGCTGATCGTTCATCGACTGCTGGAACGCCTGCGCGGTGCCCTGGAAGCTGCCGACGATGGTCGGCGGGACGCCGACCTGCGCCATCGTCTGGTAGATCACCTGCGTCGCCTGCGACAGCGACACGCCAGGCGGCAGGTTGAACGAGATCGTCGTCGCGACGAACAGCCCCTGGTGGTTGACCGACAGCGGCGTCGTGCTCGGCCCGAACGTCGCGATCGCCGACAGCGGGATCATCGTCGACTTCGACGTCGACACCGACGCACCCGACGACGCGCTCGACTTGCCGCTCGCCGCGATCGAGTTGAGCGCCTGGTTGCGCGCGGAGTCGGACGCGATCGCCGCGGCGCTCTGCGTGGCCGTGCCGGCGCTCGACGTGCCGGCGGAGGTCGCGACGTAGGTGCCGGCCGCTGCGTTGGTGGTCTGCGAGCCGTTCGCGCTGCCGCCCGACGTGCTGACCCATACCTGGTTCAGCATCTCGGGGCTCTGCCAGTACTTCGGCGCGACTTCCATCACCACGTGATACTGGTTCAGCGGGTTGTAGATCGTCGAGACCTGGCGCTGGCCGAACGCGTCGTACAGCGTGTTGTCGATCTGCGCGGGCTTGATGCCGAAGCGCGCGGCCGTCGCGCGGTCGATCGTCACCATCGCCTCGAGGCCGCCCTGCTGCTGGTCCGAGTTCACGTCGGTCAGCTCGGGGCGCTTCTGCAGCGCCTCGGTCAGGATCGGCCCCCACTTGTACAGGTCGGTGCTCGAATCGCCGAGCAGCGTGAACTGGTACTGCGCGTTGCTCTGCCGGCCGCCGACGCGGATGTCCTGGGCCGCCTGCAGGAACGTGCGCGCGCCGGCGACGTCCGCCAGCGGCGGGCGCAGTTGCTGGATCACCTGGTCGGCCGACAGCTTGCGCTCGGTGCGATCCTTCAGCGTGACGAACATGAAGCCCGAGTTGGTCTGCGTGCCGCCGGTGAAGCCCGCGACGCTCTTCACGTTCGGGTTGCTCTGCACGATCCGCATCATCTCGGAGAACTTCAGCTTCATCGCCTGGAACGACGTCGACTGGTCGGCCTGGATGCCGCCGATCATCAGCCCGGTGTCCTGCTGCGGGAAGAAACCCTTCGGCACGACGATGTACAGGTAGACGTTCAGCCCGATCGTCGCGAACAGGGTCAGCAGGATCAGCAGCGGCCGGCGCAGCGCCCACGACAGCGAGCGTTCGTAGCCGCGCTGCATGCGGCTGAAACAGCGTTCCAGGAAACGCCCGAAGCGGCCTTCGCTTTGCGGGTCGTGCGACTCGGGCAGCAGGCGCGCGCACATCATCGGCGTGACCGTGAGCGACACCGCGAGCGACACGGCGATCGCGAGCGACAGCGTCAGCGCGAACTCGCGGAACAGCCGCCCGACGATGCCGCCCATCAGCAGGATCGGCAGGAACACGGCAACGAGCGAAATGCTCATCGACAGCACCGTGAAGCCGACCTCGCGCGCGCCGTCGAACGCGGCCTGCATGCGCGACTTGCCGTTCTCGATATGCCGCGAGATGTTCTCGAGCACGACGATCGCATCGTCGACGACGAAGCCGGTCGCGACGATCAGCGCCATCAGCGACAGGTTGTCGATCGAGAAGCCGAGCAGGTACATCGCGCCGAACGTGCCGATGATCGAGATCGGCACCGCGACGCTCGGGATCAGCGTCGCGCGCCAGTTGCGCAGGAACAGGAACACGACCATCACGACCAGGCTGACCGCGATCAGCAGCGTGTGCTCGGTGTCCTTCAGCGACGCGCGAATGGTGGTCGAACGGTCGAGCACGGGCGTGACCGTGATGTCGGCCGGCAGCGACGCGGTGAGCTGCGGCAGCGCCGCGCGCACGCGGTCGATCGTGTCGATGATGTTCGCGCCGGGCGAGCGGTAGAGGATCACGAGCACCGCGCGCTTGCCGTTCGACAGGCCGAGGTTGCGGAGATCCTCGACCGAATCGACGACGTCGGACAGGTCGGACAGCCGCACGGCCGCGCCGTTGCGGTACGCGACGACGAGGTCGCGGTATTGCGACGCCTGGGATGCCTGGTCATTCGTATAGAGCTGGTAGTGCTGCGGGCCGAACTCGATCGCGCCCTTCGGCGCGTTGGCGTTCGCCGAGGCGAGCGCCGCGCGCACGTCCTCGAGGCCGATCCCGTAGTGGAACAGCGCTTGCGGCTCGAGCTCGACGCGTACGGCCGGGTTCGCGGAGCCGCTCACCGTCACCTGGCCGATCCCGTCGATCTGCGACAGCGACTGCTGCAGCACCGTCGACGCGGAGTCGTACAGCTTCGCGGGCGACGAGGTCTCCGACGTCAGCGACACGATCATGATCGGCGAGTCGGCCGGGTTGACCTTGCGGTAGGTCGGGTTGCTCTTCAGCGCGGCGGGCAGGTCGGCGCGCGCCGCGTTGATCGCGGCCTGCACGTCGCGCGCGGCGCCGTCGATGTCGCGGTTCAGGCCGAACTGCAGGATGATCCGCGCATTGCCGACCGTGCTCGTCGACGTCATTTCGGACACGTCGGCAATCGAGCCGAGGTGCCGTTCGAGCGGGCTCGTCACGCTGGTCGCGACGGTCTCGGGGCTCGCGCCGGGCAGCGACGCCTGTACCGAGATGGTCGGGAAGTCGACCTGCGGCAGCGGCGACACCGGCAGCTTGACGAACGCGAACAGGCCCGCGAGCGCGACGCCGATCGCGAGCAGCGTCGTCGCGACGGGGCGGGTGATGAAGGGGCGCGACAGGTTCATCGCTTACGCGTCCGTGCGCCGGCCGGCTTGCGGGCCGTGGCGTTCGAACCAGCCGCGCACGCGGCGCGCGAGCGAGTCGAAGCCGAGGTAGATCACGGGCGTCGTGAACAGCGTCAGCACCTGCGACACGATCAGGCCGCCGGCGATCGCGATCCCGAGCGGCTGGCGCAGCTCGGAGCCCGCACCGGAGCCGACGATCAGCGGCACCGCGCCGAGCAGCGCGGCGAGCGTCGTCATCAGGATCGGCCGGAAGCGCAGCAGGCACGCCTGGTAGATCGCTTCGCGCGGCGGCTTGCCTTCGACGCGCTCGGCCTCGAGCGCGAAGTCGATCATCATGATCGCGTTCTTCTTCACGATACCGATCAGCAGCACGATGCCGATGATCCCGATGATGTCGAGGTCGTGCCCGGTGATCATCAGCGCGAGCAGCGCGCCGACGCCGGCCGACGGCAGCGTCGACAGGATCGTGATCGGGTGGATGTAGCTCTCGTACAGCACGCCGAGCACGATGTACATCGTGACGATCGCCGCGAGGATCAGGAACAGCTGGTTCGACAGCGATGCCTGGAACGCGAGCGCCGCACCCTGGAAGCGCGTCTGGAACGACGCGGGCAGCCCGATGTCCTTCTCGGCGGCGTCGATCGCCTTGACCGCCTCGCCGAGCGAGGCGCCCGCCGCGAGGTTGAACGAGATGGTGGTCGACGGGAACTGCGACAGGTGCGCGACCAGCAGCGGCGACGGCCGCTCGTGGAACGACGCGATCGACGACAGCGGCACCTGGCCGCCGCCCGCCGACGGCAGGTAGATGTCGTTCAGCGATTGCGCGTAGTGCTGCTCCTTCGGCTCGGACTCGAGGATCACGCGGTACTGGTTCGACTGCGTGAAGATCGTCGACACGATGCGCTGGCCGAACGCGTCGTACAGCGCGTTGTCGACGGTCGCCGGCGTGATGCCGAAGCGCGCGGCGCTCGCGCGGTCGATCTCGATGTAGACGGACTGGCCATTGCTCTGCAGGTCGGTCGCGACGTCGGCGAGCGACGGCTCCTGCTGCAGCCGCGCGACGAGCTTCGGCACCCAGGTCGCGAATTCTTCCGAGTTCGGGCTCGTCAGCATGAACTGGTACTGCGTCGGGCTGACGGTCGAGTCGATCGTCAGATCCTGCACCGACTGCATGAACAGCGAGATGCCGGTGATGTTCGCGACCCGGTGCTGCAGGTCGCGGATGATCTGCGCGGCCGTCTCGGAGCGGTCGTCGCGCGCCTTCAGGTTGATCAGCATCCGGCCGCTGTTCAGCGTGATGTTGCTGCCGTCGACGCCGATGAACGACGTGAGGCTCTCGACGTTCGGATCCTTCAGGATCTCGGCCGCGAGCGTTTGCTGGCGCTCGGCCATCGCGCCGTACGAGATCGACTGCGGCGCCTGCGTGATCGCCTGGATCACGCCGGTATCCTGCGCGGGGAAGAAGCCCTTCGGCACGTAGACGTACAGCAGGCCCGTCAGCGCGAGCGTCAGCAGCGCGACGACGAGCGTCGAGCGCTGGCGGTTCAGCACCCATTCGAGCGCGACCGCGTAACGCGCGATCACCCAGTCGATCGCCTGGTGCACGCGCGCCTCGAAGCGGTGGCTCTCGGGCGGCGGCGAATGGCGCAGCAGCTTCGCGCACATCATCGGCACGAGCGTGAGCGACACGATCGCCGAGATCACGATCGTCACCGCGAGCGTGATCGCGAATTCGTGGAACAGGCGCCCGACCACGTCGCCCATGAACAGCAGCGGGATCAGCACCGCGATCAGCGACACCGTCAGCGAGATGATCGTGAAGCCGATCTGCTTCGAGCCCTTCAGCGCAGCCTCGAGCCCCGTCTCGCCTTCCTCGACGTAGCGCGCGATGTTCTCGATCATCACGATCGCGTCGTCGACCACGAAGCCGGTCGCGATGGTGAGCGCCATCAATGACAGGTTGTTCAGCGAGAAGCCGGCCATGTACATCACCGCGAGCGTGCCGATCAGCGACAGCGGCACCGACAGGCTCGGGATGATCGTCGCGTAGATGTTCGCGAGGAACAGGTACATCACCAGCACGACGAGCCCTACCGCGAGCAGCAGCTCGAACTGCACGTCGCGCACGGCGGCGCGGATCATCGTCGTGCGGTCGGTGACGATCTGCACGTCGAGCGCGGCCGGCAGCGTTTCCTGCAGCTTCGGCAACTGCGCCTTGATCGCGTCGACCGTCTGGATCACGTTCGCGCCCGGCTGGCGCTGCACGTTCAGGATGATCGCGGGCTCCTTGTTCACCCACGCGCCGAGCTTGGTGTTTTCCGAGCCGGCGACGACCGTCGCGACGTCGGTGAGCATCACCGGGCGGCCGTTCTTGTATGCGACGACCGCGCTGTTGTATTGATCGGCGCTCGTGAGCTGGTCGTTCGCGTTGATCGTGTACGCGCGCGTCGGGCCGTCGAAGTTGCCCTTCGGCGTGTTGACGTTCAGGTTCGAGATCGTCGTGCGCAGGTCGTCGAGGTTCATCCCGTACTGCGCGAGCGCGGTCGGGTTCGCCTGGATGCGCACGGCCGGGCGGTTGCCGCCCGACAGGCTGACGAGGCCGACGCCCGCGATCTGCGAGATCTTCATTGCAAGGCGCGTGTCGGCGAGATCCTGCACCTGCGTGAGCGGCAGCGTCTTCGACGTGACGGCGAGCGTCAGCACCGGCGCGTCGGCCGGGTTGACCTTCGCATAGATCGGCGGGGCAGGGAGGTCGGACGGCAGCAGGTTGCCGGCCGCGTTGATCGCGGCCTGCACTTCCTGTTCGGCGATGTCGAGCGGCAGGTCGAGCGAGAACTGCAGCGTGATCACGGACGAGCCGGCCGAGCTTTGCGACGACATCTGGTTCAGCGACGGCATCTGCCCGAACTGCCGTTCGAGCGGCGCGGTGACCGACGAGGTCATCACCTCCGGGCTCGCGCCCGGGTAGAAGGTCTGGACCTGGATCGTCGGATAGTCGACTTCCGGCAGCGCGGCGAGCGGCAGGAAGCGCAGCGCGACGAGACCGGCCAGCATGATCGCCGCCATCAGAAGGGCGGTGCCGACCGGCCGGAGAATGAAGAGGCGGGATGGATTCATCGAGCGGCCCGCGCGTTACTGGGCCGCGGAGGCCGCTGCCTGCGACGCGCCGTGCTTGTGTCCGCCGTGATGGCCGCCGGCGCCCGATGCACCCGACGCCGCACCGGCGCCGCGTGCGCCCGACGCGCCTTTCGGCTTGTCGGCCGGGATCGAGATCTTCGCGCCTTCGCGCAGGCGGTCGGAGCCGTCGGTCACCACGCGCTCGCCGAGCGACACGCCGCTGACGATGCTCGTGCGTTCGCCGTCGACCGGGCCGATCGTGACCTTGCGCACCGTCACCGTGTTGTCGGGCTTCACGACGTAGACGAACTGGCCGATCGAGCCGGTCAGCACGGCCGAGGTCGGCACGATCGTCGCGTTGCGCAGCACGTCGACGAGCAGGCGCGTGTTCACGAACTGATTCGGGAACAGCATGCCTTCCTTGTTATCGAAGTTCGCGCGCAGCTTGACCGTGCCCGTGCTCGTGTCGATCTGGTTGTCGAGCGTCGCGAGCGAGCCGGTTTCGAGCGGCACCGTGTTGTTGCGGTTGTACGCGGTGACCGACAGCTTCTGGCCCGCGTTCACCTGCTTGAGGATCTGCGGCAGGTTGTCTTCCGAGGTCGTGAAGATCACGCTCATCGGCTGCAATTGCGTGATCACGACGAGGCCGTTGGAATCGCCCGGCGTCACGTAGTTGCCGGGGTCGACCTGGCGCAGGCCGACGCGGCCCGACACCGGCGCGGTGATGCGCGCATACGTGAGGTTCAGCTTCGCGGAATCGATCGCGGCCTGGTCGGTCTTCACCGCGCCTTCGTATTGCTTGACGAGCGACGCCTGCGTATCGACGGTTTGCGACGCGATCGAGTCCTGCGACAGCAGCGTCTGGTAGCGCTTCAGGTCGAGGCGGGCCGTCGCGAGCAGTGCCGAGTCGCGCGCGTGCGTGCCTTCGGCGTTCTCGAGCGACACCTGGTACGGGCGCGGGTCGATCTGCGCGAGCAGGTCGCCCTTCTTGACGATCTGGCCTTCCTGGAACGCCACCGACTGCAGGTAGCCCGACAGTTGCGTCTTGACCGTCACGTTCGCGAGCGGCGTGACGGTGCCGAGCGCGGACAGCACGATCGGCATTA
>NZ_JAAGPB010000396.1:0-8241 GCF_017104585.1 Burkholderia sp. Ac-20392 | reverse complement strand
CGCGCAGTGGAGGCCGCGCGCGCGGCCGAGGCCGACGGGATGCTCGCGGTCTCGGTGCTGCCCGGCTTCTCGCTCGCGGACATTCCCGCGCCGTGCATCAGCGTCGTCGTGGTGGCCGATGGCGACCGGACCGCGGCCGATGCGGTGGCCGAGCGCATCGCGCGACAGATCTGGGACGCGCGCGACGACTTCGTCTACCGCAGTGCAACGCTCAGCGATTCAGTTGAGCGAGCTGCAACGCTCGCGCGTGGCGCGGATCGCCCCGTGCTGATGCTCGATCACGGCGACAACTGCATGTCGGGCGGCCCGTGCGACACGATGGACCTGCTCGAGGCCGCGCTCGCGCACGGGCTGGACGGGATCGTCAGCGGGCCGCTGTGCGACCCGCAAGCCGTCGCGGCGCTGATCGACGCGGGTGTCGGCGCGACCGTCACGGTATCTGTCGGCAACCGCCTGCCGTCGCACGGCGGCGAGCGGCGCGCGCCGTTTCGCGCGACCGGCATCGTGCGCGCGCTCACCGACGGCGAATACGTGATCACGGGGCCGACCTACACGGGGCAGCGCGCGTACATGGGCCGCACCGCCGTGCTCGACATCGGCGCGGCCACGCTGGTCATCAGCGAGCGGACGCAGGAGCCGTGGGATCTCGGCGTGTTCGAGAGCGTCGGTGTCGATCCGCGCCGCGCGCGTTTCCTGCTGCTGAAGTCGCGGATGTATTGCCGGCCGGTGTTCGTGCCGATCGCGGCTGCGCTGGTCGAGTGCGACAGCCGCGGCGTGACGGGTTCGGACTACGGGCTGTTCCGCTACGAGCGGCTGGCGCGGCCCGTGTATCCGCTCGACGAGGTCGGCGAATGGTCGTCGTCCGGGGCACGCCGGGCGGATTGACGGAACTGGACCGGGCGCGAGACGCCGGATTTGCCGGCTTTCGGGCATCATGCGATGGCACCGACCCGTCGAGCCGCAGGGTCGATGCCATCCATTGTGTCCGCAACCGATCCGGAGAATCGACCGACATGCATTCGAATTATTTTCGCCCGCGCAGCGCGCGCCTGCTCGCCGCGCTGACCCTCGCCACGACGGCCGTTGCCGCCCACGCCGCCGACTGGATCGTGTCCGGCAACGACGGCAAGTACCAGCGCGTCGAGGGCCGCGACACCTATCTGGCTTCGCCGCCCGCCGACACGCTGACGCTGCTCGACGCCAGCACGTTCCCGCCGAAGGTCGCGCTGCAGGTCGACGTCGAGAACGGCATTCAGGGGCCGCCGCAGGCCGTCGCGATCACGCCCGACGCCAAAATCGCGCTCGTCGGCGCGCCGACGCGCTACGACACGGCCGCGAAGCAGCTCGTGTTCGACACGTTCCTGCAGGTCGTGAACCTCGACGCCGCGCCGCCGTCGATCACGCGCATCGAGCTCGGCGCGCATCCGCAAGGGATCGCGATCGACCGCTCGGGCAAGCTCGCGCTGGTCGCGAACGTCGACGGCAGCGTGTCGATCCTGCGCGTCGACGGCACGAACGTGACGCTCGACGGCAACCTGAAGATCGGCAAGAAGCGGCTGGCCGGGATCAGCTTCACCCATGACGGCAAGCATGCGCTCGTGTCGCTGCGCGACGAGCAGGGCATCGCGGTGCTGAACGTCGACGACGGCAAGGTGACCGACAGCGGGTCGCGCCTGAGCACCGGCGTCGCGCCTTACACGATCGACGTGTCGAGCGACAACCGCTGGGCGGTCGTCAGCAACGTCGGGCTCGCGGGGCTGCCGGGCTATACGGGCACGCTGGCGGGCGACGCCGATTCGGTCGCGCTGATCGACGTGTCGCGCGTGCCGTTCCGCACGGTCCAGTACCTGACGGTGCCGTCGCTGCCGGAAGGCGTCGCGATCTCGCCGAACGGGAAGTGGATCGCCGTGCAGGCGATGGACGGCTCGAACCTGACGCCCGACAACCCGGGCCGCCACAAGATCGGCAAGGTGCTGCTGTTCGAGATCCGCAACGGACAGGCCGTGAAGGTGAGCGAGTTGCCCGGCGGCGAAGCCGCGCAAGGCATCGTGTTCACGGCCGACAGCCGGCACGTGATCGTGCAGTTCAACGTCGAACGGCAACTGGCGCTCTATTCGGTGGAAGGCGGCAAGCTGCACGATACGGGCAAGCGCATCGCGCTGACGGGCGGGCCGTCGTCGTTGAGGACGTTGCCGCGCTGACGCGCACGGCATTTGCTCGTTCAGTTCCGTCAGTTCATGCGGCGCCCGGATTCACCGGGCGCCCGTCAATGCACACCCCCTGTGCACCGCCGTTGCAACGCAACAAATGGCGGAAATTTGTACCCAAAGCCACTTAACTCCGGATTGTTTAGTTAAACAAACTGAAAATTCGGGAAACTTCTTGTAGTGAATAAACAGTCGTTGCGGCACTGTAAGCCCCTGGGAAGCATGTGACGTTCCCGGAGACAGGGCGGTGGAGGCGACGGTTGCGGCGGCAACGATCGTCGCCGGGTATTCGCATGTGACAAGTCGGCGCGGCGTCGCTTGGGGGGACCAGTCGACGTCATGCCGCGCGGCATGATGTGCCGCGCAGGGCCGCAAGCCAGGCGGCGTGCCGGAATATCGTCGGCGCCGGATCAATCGTTTTAATTAACGGTACTAAACGAAAAAATGAAAAATCCACGACTCTTGCTCGTCGCCGCACTGACTTGCGCGGCGCTGGCCGCGTGTGGCGGCGACGATGTGAACGGTGTCCAGACGGCCAGCAACGGCGCGGGCGACACGCCGTCCACCGTGCCGCCGACCTCGGGCCCGTCCCAACCGTCGCAACCGTCCCAGCCGGATCAACCGGCCCCGCCGAAGCGCACCAACATGGCGTTGACGCAGTTCGTCAACCCGTTGATCGGCACGCAGGTCAACGACGATTCCGGCTACGCGGGCAACGTGAGCCCGGGCGCGATGGTGCCGTTCGGGATGGTGAATTTCGGGCCGAACACGCCGCGCTACAACTTCAACGGCTCGGGCGGCTACCTGTCGTCGGGCGGGTCGGGCGGCACGATCGACTTCTTCAGCGTGACGCACCTGAGCGGCGTCGGGTGCCCGGGGCAGGGCACGGTCGCGATGCTGCCGACCGATGCGGCGACGGCCGTCGCATCGGGCGGCCGGCCGATCGGCATCGGATACAGCTATGCGGATGAAACGGCCGAGCCCGGGTACTACAAGGTGCGTCTCGCGAACGGCATCGTGACGGAGCTGAGCGCGACTGCGCGCTCGGGCATCGCGCGCTTCACGTACACGAACAAGGACAAGGGCTTCTTCTCGATCGATGCGAAGCTGAACGGCAACAGCGATTCGGGCAGCACGAAGGTCACCGCGAACAACGTCGCGCTGGCGCTTGCGAGCGACGGCAAGTCGATGAGCGGGCAGGCCGTGGCGCCCGCGTTCTGCACGCCGTACGGCACGGTGTGGAATGCGCCCGTGTATTTCTACGCGACCTTCGACAAGCCGCTGCGCAAGCAGGCGGGCACATCGGCGGTGAATACCGCCAGCAATGGCGCGGCGACGCTGCAGTTCGACCTGACCGACGCGGACCGGACCGTCACCGTGAAAGTCGGCGTCTCGTCCGTCAGCGTCCAGAATGCGCAGGCCAACCTGAAAGCCGAGGGCGAGAAGCTCGCGTTCGATGACGCACGCCAGAACGCGTCCGGCCTGTGGAACGACCGGCTCAACACGATCCAGATCGACCAGGCCGCGACACCCGCCGCGCTGAACGCGACGCAGAAGGCGAACCTGACGAAGTTCTACACGGCGCTCTATCGCGTGTTCGGCACGCCGACGCTCTACAGCGACACGAACGGCGAATTCCGCAGCATGCGCCAGCCGAGGAACGCGGACGGCAGCTATCCGAAGTCGGTCGACCAGACCGGCACCATTCCGCCGCGCGCGACCGCAAAGGTCGGCGATTACGCATTCCGGCGCGCCGACGGATCGCAGGGCGGCGCGGGCAACCACTACACGGGTTTCTCGCTGTGGGATACATACCGGTCGCAGGCACAGTTGCTGGCATTGCTCGCACCGAAGGAATCGAGCGACATGATGCAGTCGCTCGTCGTCGACGCGTTGCAATGCGGCGCATTCCCGCACTGGGTCGACGGCAGCGACGACTCGACGCCGATGGCCGGCGACAACGCGCTGAACGTGATTGCCGGTGCGTACAAGTTCGGTGCGACCGATTTCGACCTGGTGTCGGCTGCCCGCCTGACGAAGCAGTCCGTGTTCGATCCGTCCAGCGCATGCAACGACCGCACGAGCGCAGCGGGGCTCGCGAATTTTCTGACGGCCCACTACCTGTCGCAGAGCGACGACGGTCACTCGTCGTCGGCCACCATCGAGCGCGTACTGAGCGACCGTTCCGCGGCCGCGTTCCTGCAGGCGCTGCCCGCCAGCGTGCTGAACGCACCGTCGGTGGGCGTGACGGCCGACAACATCGGCTCGCTGTACACGCGGGCCGGGTGGTGGCGCAACATCTTCGACTACACGAACAAGGTGATCGCCGCGCGCAACGCGCCGCCAGCCGGCTCGGCGCCCGGCACGCTGGGCACGCTCGTGCAGGGTTCGTTCCACGAATCGACGGAACCGAACTACTTCTGGACCTTCGCGCAGGACTGGAGCGCGCTGATCGACGCGATCGGCGGCAAGCAGGCGGCCGTCACGCGTCTGAACAACCTGTTTGCGATCACCACGCCGTTCTCGACCGTGCCATCCACCGGCGACCTGAACGGCGGCGAATCGTCGAACAACCTGTACATCGGCAACGAGCCATCGTTCCAGTCGCCGTGGGGATACAACTGGGCCGGGCAACCGAGCGGCGCACAGTACGTGCTCCCGATCATCATGTCGAAGTCGTTCACGACCGCGCGTGACGGGCTGCCGGGCAACGACGACATGGGCGCGACGTCGAGCTGGTACGTGTGGGCGGCGCTCGGCATGTTCCCGGTCATTCCGTCGGAGGCGGGGCTGGCACTGTCCACGCCGCAGTTCAGCGGGATCACGGTGTGGTTCGGCAACGGCAAGACGCTGCGGCTCGAAAGCGACAAGCAGGTCGCGATTGATAGCTCGGGGCGCCCGTCGTTTGCGTATGTCCAGTCGCTGAAGGTCAACGGCGCGGACTACGCTGGCTCATGGCTGCCGCTGGGCAAGATCGCCAACGGCGGCACGATGAACTACGCGCTGTCCGCGACGCCGACGCAGTGGGCGGCTGCCGACAACCTGACGCCGCCGTCCGGTCCGAACGCGGACTACACGCAGATGACGGCCGGCGGAGCGTCAGCGGCGACGCGCATGCGTCAGGCCGGCGCGCGATAAACACAAGCGGGCACGATGCGCAGGGGCCGCCCTGCGCGCCCGTTGAGACGACACCATCCGGGAGAACGACAACATGCAATCGCAATCGCGCCGGAAATTCCTGTCTTACAGCGCAGCACTCGCCGGCTCGGGCTGGCTCGCGGGCTGCAATGGCGATATCGATCCGGCGTCGGGCGCCGTCGGCACGCCGGGCGCCGATGGTCCGGCGACGGTCACGCCCACCGTGCCGGGCGTGCCGAACGACCTGGAGCACAGCCTGCTGGCCGCGCAGGAACTCGCGACGAACTGGACGTTCGCGTCGGCGAGCAGCCTGCCGGGCGCCGGCGGTGCGCAACTGTCGGGCGCGGCCGGCGTGACGGGCATGATGCCGGCGACGGTGCCCGGCACCGTGCTGAACAGCATGATCGTCAACGGCAAGTATCCCGATCCGTTCTACGGCCGCATCGTCACCGACACCATTCCCGATACGCTGAAGGACAGCGACTACTGGTACCGGACGACCTTCGCGGCGCCGGCGCGGCAGCCGGGGCAGCGGCTGTGGCTGCGCTTCGGCGGCGTCAATTACTGCGCCGAGGTCTGGCTGAACGGCGCACTCGTCGGCAGGCTGGAAGGCGCATTCAAGCAGGGTGCGTTCGACACCTCGCGGCTCGTGCCGCAGGCGGGCGGCGCGGCCAGTCTCGCGGTGCGCGTGGTCAAGCTGGATTTCTCCGAAGGACCGCTGCTGCCGAGCTACAAGAGCGGCGTCACGCGCGGCGGGCGCAACGGCGGCCCGACCGGCGTCACGCTGAAGAACGGGCCGACGTTCTTCTGCTCGGCGGGCTGGGACTGGCTGCCGACGATCCCCGATCGCGAGCTCGGCATCTGGCAGCCGGTGACCTGGTTCACGACCGGCGCGGTGCGCATCGCGGCGATCAATGTCGCGCACACGTTGTCCACCGACCTGTCGCGCGCCGAGCTGCGGCTCGATCTCGAACTGGACAACGGCTCGGGCGCGGATCTCGTCGCGACCCTCGTCGGCACCATCGGCAACGGTGCGCCGTTCCGCCACGACATCACGATTCCCGCATCGAGCACGACGATGAAGGTGTCGCTCACGTCGTCGGATATCGCGGCGCTGTCGATCCGGCAGCCGCGCCTGTGGTGGCCGAACGGGTACGGCGAACCGAATCTCTACGCGGTGACGGTCGGGGTCGACGTGGCGCGCAGGCGCTCGGACGAGCGCACGCTGAACATCGGCCTGCGTCGCATCGAATACGCGCGCGACATCGGCATGGGCCAGCAGTTGAGCATCACGGTCAACGGCCTGCCGATCCTCGTGATGGGCGGCAACTGGGGGCTCGACGAGGCGCTGAAGCGCATTCCGCGCGCACGGCTGTTCAACCAGGTGCGGCTCCATCGCGACGCGAACCTCAACCTGATCCGCAACTGGAACGGGCAGAGCACGAGCGACGATTTCTTCGATGCATGCGATCGCTACGGGATCCTCGTCTGGCAGGACTTCTTTTTCTCGACCGAGGGAGACGGGTCGGGCCCGGCCAACGTGCCGCGCGATCTCGACGATATCCGCGACGTGATCGCACGCAACCGCCATCGTCCGTCGATCCTGCTCTGGTGCGGCGGCAACGAAGGTTCGCCGCCGCCGGCACTGGTCAAGGGGCTCGACGCGCTCGTCGCCGAGCTGGACCCGCAACGCCTGTGCCTCACGAGTTCGGCCGGCGATACGGGCGCCGGCGCGGTGAACGGCTATTCGTCAGGCGGCCCGTACAACTGGGCCTCGCCGCAGGCCGCGTTCAGCCGCGGCTACGGCACGACGTCGGTCGCGTTTCACAACGAAGTCGGCTCGCATTCGATCCCGACGCTCGAATGCGTCGAATCGATGCTGCCGCCCGGCTCGTACGAATGCCCCGACGACTTCTGGGCCGATCGCGACATGAACGGCAACGGCGCGTACTACCCGGCGGTCGGCAAGCAGGGCGGCGCCGGGTACATCGCAATGACGGCGCTGCGCTACGGCGCGATCCGGAATCTCGCAGATTTCGTGCGCAAGGCGCAGATGATGAACTACGAATGCATCCGCGCGATCTACGAGGCGAACGCGGCCGTGATGATCGGCCCGGTGGCCGGGAAGATCACGTCGCCGGCCACCGGCGTGATCATGTGGATGACGAACCCCGCGCAGCCGAGCTTCGTGTGGCAGATGTACAGCCACGATCTCGAGGAACATGCGTCGTTCTTCGCGGTGCAGCACGGATGCCGCCGCGTCAATGCGATTCTCGATGCCGGCACGGCCGACGTGACGATCGCGAATCACACGGCGGCAGCCGTCACCGGCCGCGTCGAGATGCGCATCTACAACCTCGACGGCACGCTGAACAGCCGGACGACCGCGGATGTCGGCGGCGTCGCGAAGGCGTCGTATCGCGTGGTGGCGAATCTCGCGTCGGCGCTGGCTGCCGCGAAGTCGGACGTGTGCATCGTCGCGCTCGCGCTGACCGATTCGGGCGGCAATACGCTGGCCGAGAACGTCTACTGGCGGCAGCGCGACGGGGGCGACAACGCATACACATCGCTCGATACGATGCCGGGCGCGGCCGTGTCGGTCAGCGCATCGTCGGCCGAGGCCGACGACGTGACGACGCGCATCACGGTCGACGTCGAGAACATCGGCGCCGCCGTCGCGCTGATGACGCACCTGCAGGTGTTCGATCCGTCGACCGGCGCGCGGGTGCTGCCTGCGTTCTACAGCGACAACTACCTGAACCTGGTGCCAGGCGGGAAGCGACGAATCACGATCGACCTGCCGCATGCGGGCGGCGCGCCGGTGTCGCGCGTCGCGCTGCGCGTCGACGGCTGGCGGCTCGATCGCCCGAACTGCCGGCTGGGGCTCGGCGGCGTG
>NZ_JAAGPB010000395.1:0-8268 GCF_017104585.1 Burkholderia sp. Ac-20392 | reverse complement strand
TGACGGGTCATGCGCACTGGAGCAGCCTGCTGCTGGTGCTGTCGGTCGGGCAGGGTGCCCGGCGGGCCCGGCCGCTGCTGATTCCGGCCGATGCGCTCGACGCCGCATCGTTCAGCGCGCTTTCCGTGCTGGCGAGGACGGCGGGCGCGGCGGGGCGGGCGTGACGGCGGCGCGGTTACCGACCGTAACCAGCGTCCGGCGCGGGAACGCTACAATGTTGCTCCGCGTTGCATCCCTAGTTAATGGATTTGTCAGGTGAGTGAAAAAGAAATCGACCAGGCTCTGGTCGAGCGCGTACAGAAGGGCGACAAGGCAGCGTTCGAACTCCTGGTCTCCAAATACCACCGCAAGATCATTCGGCTGATCTCGCGCCTCGTGCGGGATCCCGCCGAGGTCGAGGATGTGGCCCAGGACGCGTTCATCAAGGCGTATCGTGCGCTGCCGCAATTCCGCGGCGAATCGGCGTTCTATACGTGGTTGTACCGAATTGCCGTCAACACGGCGAAGAACTACCTTGCGACGCAAGGCCGCCGGGCACCGACCTCGACCGAGGCCGATGCGGAGGAAGCGGAAACTTTCTCCGACGCAGACCAACTAAGGGATATCAACACGCCTGAGTCGATGTTGATGAGCAAGCAGATTGCCGAGACGGTCAACGCTGCAATGGCTCTGCTGCCCGAAGAACTGCGCCAGGCAATTACGCTGCGCGAGATCGAGGGCCTGAGCTACGAAGAGATCGCGGAAATGATGGGCTGTCCGATCGGGACGGTCCGATCGCGGATCTTCCGCGCACGCGAGGCAATCGCTGCCAAATTGCGTCCGCTGCTCGATACGCCCGAAGGCAAGCGCTGGTAAGCGCGACAGGCGGAGCGACGCGGGTCGGGGTCTAGTTACGGATAGAGTCGTGAAGTCACGACGGGGTGTGCAAGATGGGGAGCATCATGGGGTCGGTCAATACGCAGTCGCAAGCGTGCTCGCGCGGCGAGCGCCTTTCCGCGCTGGTCGACGGCGAAATGTTCGATGGCCCGGACAACGGGCAGTTTCTGGCTGAGCTCAACCGCGCGGATCGCGCTGCGTGGGCCCAATACCACCTGATCGGCGATGCGCTGCGCTCGGACGAGCTCGCGCTGTCGCCCGCGCTGAGCGTCGCGTTCACCGCGCGCATGTCGGCTGCGCTCGAAAGCGAGCCGCACCTGCTCGCGCCGGCGGCCGCACCCGTCGCGCGCAAGCTGCTATCGCTGCGCCGGCGTGTCGTGCCCGCGTTCGCGGTCGCTGCCGCGGCAGCCACGCTGACGTGGATCGTCGTCCCGCAGCTGCAGACGGCCGGTGCCCCGGGCGCCGTCCAGGTCGCGTCGGCCGGTGCGCCGCAAGGCGGCAACCTGCAGCGCGTGACGGTTGCGCAGGCATCGGCCCAGCCGGGCCTGCAGGACGTCAACATCATCCGCGACGCCAGCCTCGACCAATACCTTGAAGCGCACCAGCAATTCGCGCAGCAGCCCGTTGTCACGGGTTCGATGCCGCTGATCCGCGCTGCCGTGACCACCACGCCAGGCCAATAAACCCGATGCGGACATTGCAGTTGAATCACGCCATCTCCGGATGGAAGCGGCTGCCGGCCCTCCTGCTTTGCGCAGCCGCCCTGTTGTCCGTTCAATCCCTTCCTGCCAGCGCCCAGCAACCGGACGATCCCGTCGCGACCCGCAAGGGTGCCGCCGACTGGCTCGACCGTGTCCAGCAAGCGGCGCAGCAGCAGAGCTACGAAGGCACGTTCGTCTACCAGCGCGGCGGGTATGTGCAGTCGTCGCGCATCGCGCACGTCGCGTCCCGCGACGGCGAGTTCGAGCGCATCGAGACGCTCGACGGCAAGCCGCGCAAGCTGCTGCGACATAACGACGAGCTGTACACGTTCGTGCCCGAGCGCAAGCTGTGCGTGGTCGAGCGCCGTCAGACGCGCGACTCGTTCCCCGCGCTGCTCGGCGCGAGCGGCGAGCACGTGATGTCCGTCTACGACGCGAAGTCGCTCGGCAAGGACCGCGTGGCGGGGATCGACGCGCAGGTCGTCGAGCTCGTGCCGAAGGATGCGTACCGCTTCACGTACAAGCTGTGGGCCGACGCGCGCACGGGGCTGCTGCTGCGCTCGCAGACGCTCGATGCGAACGATCACGTGCTCGAGCAGATTGCGTTCTCGCAATTGCAGACGGGCGGCGCAAGCGGCGACAAGGCCGCGATCGCGGCCGGCATGCGCAACCTGAGCGGCTGGACGGTCGTGCGGCCGCCGGTCGCGACGGTCGACATGGAAGCGCAGGGCTGGCAGCTCGCCCCGAGCGTGGCCGGTTTCCAGAAGATTCGTGAAGTGCGCAGGCCGATGGCCGCGCGTGACGCGGGCGAGCCGCCGATCCCGGTCGATCAGGCCGTCTTCACCGACGGTCTCGCGACGATCTCGGTTTTCATCGAGCCGGCCGAAAAGAATACGCGCAAGGAAGGCGCGGGCAGCACCGGTGCAACGAACGTGCTCGTGAAGCGCCGCGGCGACTACTGGATCACCGTGCTCGGCGAAGTGCCGCCGGCTACGTTGCAGCAGTTCGCGTCTGCCATAGAATACAAGGCTTCCAAGTAACGCTACGGCTTCCGACATGATGAAACTCACGCTGCGCAAATGGCTCGCGGCGGCGGCGCTGTCTGCCTGCCTGCCGCTCGTGCCGCATACCGCGTTTGCGGTGACGGCTCCCGCTGCCAGCCTGCCCGACTTCGCCGACCTGGTCGAAAAGGTCGGGCCGGCCGTCGTGAACATCCGGACCACCGCCAACGTGCCGACGAGCAGCGGCCCGCGCGGGATGCTCCCGCCGGGCTTCGACAACGGCGACATGTCGGAATTCTTCCGGCGCTTCTTCGGCATTCCGCTGCCGCAGGCGCCCGGCAACGGTAGCGGCAATGGCGGCGGCAATCCGAAGAACGCGCCGACGCCTGACAATCCGCCCGACACCGAACAGAATCGCGGCGTCGGCTCGGGTTTCATCGTGTCGGCCGACGGTTACGTGATGACCAACGCGCACGTCGTCGACGATGCGGACACCATCTACGTGACGCTGACCGACAAGCGCGAATTCAAGGCGAAGCTGATCGGCGTCGACGATCGCACGGACGTCGCGGTCGTCAAGATCCAGGCGTCGAACCTGCCGGTCGTCGCGATCGGCGATTCGAACAAGGTGCGCGTCGGCGAGTGGGTCGTCGCGATCGGTTCGCCGTTCGGCCTCGACAACACGGTGACGGCCGGCATCGTCAGCTCGAAGAGCCGCAACACGGGCGACTACCTGCCGTTCATCCAGACCGACGTCGCCGTGAACCCCGGCAACTCGGGCGGCCCGCTGATCAACATGCAGGGCGAGGTGATCGGCATCAACTCGCAGATCTACAGCCGTACCGGCGGCTTCATGGGCATCTCGTTCGCGATTCCGATCGACGAGGCGATGCGCGTGGCTGACCAGCTGAAGGCGACGGGCAAGGTCACGCGCGGCCGGATCGCGGTGGCGATCGGCGAGGTGACGAAGGACGTGGCCGATTCGATCGGGCTGCCGAAGGCCGAGGGCGCGCTCGTCAGCAGCGTCGAGCCGGGCGGTCCGGCCGACAAGGCGGGCATCCAGCCGGGCGACATCATCCTGAAGTTCAATGGCCGTTCGGTCGATACGGCGTCGGACCTGCCGCGCATGGTCGGCGACACGAAGCCCGGCACGAAGGCGACGGTCAGCGTATGGCGCAAGGGTCAGGCACGCGATCTGCCGATCACGATCGCGGAGACGCCGGCCGAAACGACGGCGAAGGCCGAGCAGCGCAAGAACGCGCCGCAAAAGCCGCGCCAGACCAATTCGCTCGGTCTGACGGTCAGTGACCTGACGGCGGAGCAGATGAAGACGCTGAAGCTGAAGAACGGCGTGCAGATCGACGGCGTCGACGGCCCGGCCGCCCGTGCGGGTCTGCAGCGCGGTGACATCGTGCTGCGCGTCGGCGACACCGACATCACGAACGCGAAGCAGTTTGCCGACGTGACCGCGCAGCTCGATCCGCAGAAGGCGGTCGCGGTGCTCGTGCGGCGTGGCGACAACACGCAGTTCGTGCCCGTGCGGCCGCGCCAGAAGTAACGCGCCGATGTTCACGCTCTACGGCCGCGGCTGGTGCCACCTGTGCGACGACATGCGCGACGCACTGGCGCCGGTGGCGGCCGAATTCGGTATCGCGGTCGATTACATCGACATCGACACCGATGCGGCACTCGTCGCCCGCTACGACGAGGACGTGCCCGTGCTGCTGCTGGACGGGGCGGAGGTATGCCGCCACCGGTTCGACGACGCACGGGTGCGCGATGCGCTGAAAGCCCGGCGCCGAGCCTGACCTGCCGCTGGCGGGTGTCGTTTCGCACGGGGCCCGGCCCGGCGGGTGCCTCCAGCGGGCCACCGCGTGGCCGGCGTAGGAAATACCGCCCGGCGAAGGCCTTTTCGGCTAAAATAAGCCGTTTTTTCACCGACTTACAAGGCGTGCTCCGCAGTCGTCGAGCGCGCCTTTTTCGCTTGATCGGCACTGAATGGATCATATTCGCAATTTCTCGATCATCGCGCACATCGACCATGGCAAGTCGACGCTCGCGGATCGCATCATCCAGGTATGCGGCGGCCTCGCCGACCGTGAAATGGAAGCGCAGGTGCTCGACTCGATGGATATCGAGCGCGAGCGCGGCATCACGATCAAGGCGCAGACTGCCGCGTTGTCCTATCGCGCGCGCGACGGCAAGGTCTACAACCTGAACCTGATCGACACGCCGGGGCACGTCGACTTCTCGTACGAAGTCAGCCGTTCGCTGTCCGCATGCGAAGGCGCGCTGCTGGTCGTCGATGCGAGCCAGGGCGTCGAGGCGCAAACGGTCGCGAACTGCTACACGGCGATCGAGCTCGGCGTCGAGGTCGTTCCCGTGCTGAACAAGATCGACCTGCCCGCCGCGAACCCCGAAAACGCGATCGAGGAGATCGAGGACGTGATCGGCATCGACGCGACCGACGCGACGCGTTGCAGCGCGAAGACAGGCCTCGGCGTCGAGGACGTGCTCGAGTCGCTGATCGCGAAGGTGCCGCCGCCGAAGGGCGATCCGGCCGCGCCGCTGCAGGCGCTCATCATCGATTCGTGGTTCGACAACTACGTCGGTGTCGTGATGCTCGTACGCATCGTTAACGGCACGCTGCGCCCGAAGGACAAGATCAAGCTGATGGCGACCGGCGCGCAGTATCCGGTCGAGCACATCGGCGTGTTCACGCCGAAGTCGCGCAATCTCGAAACGCTGTCGGCCGGGCAGGTGGGTTTCATCATCGCTGGCATCAAGGAACTGACGGCAGCGAAGGTCGGCGACACCGTCACGCACGCGACCAAGGCTGCTGTCGAGCCGCTGCCGGGCTTCAAGGAAGTGAAGCCGCAGGTGTTCGCGGGGCTGTATCCGGTCGAGGCTAACCAGTATGACGCACTGCGCGAATCGCTCGAGAAGCTGAAGTTGAACGATGCGTCGCTGCAGTACGAGCCGGAAGTGTCGCAGGCGCTCGGCTTCGGTTTCCGCTGCGGCTTCCTCGGCCTGCTGCACATGGAAATCGTGCAGGAGCGGCTCGAGCGCGAGTTCGACATGGACCTCATCACTACCGCGCCGACGGTTGTCTACGAGGTCGTGCAGAGCGACGGCTCGACGATCAAGGTCGAGAATCCGGCGAAGATGCCGGAGCCGCCGAAGATCGAGGAGATTCGCGAGCCGATCGTCACGGTGAACCTGTACATGCCGCAGGACTACGTCGGCTCCGTGATCACGCTGTGCGAGCAGAAGCGCGGATCGCAGATCAACATGCAATATCACGGCCGTCAGGTGCAACTGACCTACGAGATCCCGATGGCCGAGATCGTGCTCGATTTCTTCGATCGCCTGAAGTCGGTGTCGCGCGGCTACGCGTCGATGGACTACGAGTTCAAGGAATACCGTGCGGCCGACGTCGTGAAGGTCGACATGCTGATCAACGGTGACAAGGTCGATGCGTTGTCGGTTATCGTCCACCGTTCGCAGTCACAGTACCGCGGCCGCGAAGTGGCCGCGAAGATGCGCGAGATCATTCCACGCCAGATGTACGACGTGGCGATCCAGGCTACGATCGGCGCGCACATCATTGCCCGCGAGAACATCAAGGCGCTGCGCAAGAACGTGCTGGCGAAGTGCTATGGCGGCGACATTTCGCGAAAGAAGAAACTGCTCGAAAAGCAGAAAGCGGGTAAGAAACGAATGAAGCAGGTGGGTTCGGTCGAGATCCCGCAGGAAGCGTTCCTTGCGATCTTGCGCGTCGAAGACAAATAACAGGACTGATCCTTTTATGAATTTTGCGCTGATTCTTTTTGTGCTCGTCGTCTTGACGGGCGTAGCGTGGGTGCTGGACAAACTGGTGTTCCTGCCGCAGCGACGCAAGGCGGCCGACTCGGCGATCGAGGAGTTCGATCGCCAGCAGTCGCGCATCGACAAGCGTTTCGCGGATGAAAACGCGGTGCAGACGCGTTCGAAGCTGCGCGACGAGAAGCTGCGCCAGCCGTGGTGGCTCGAGTACACGGCGAGCTTCTTCCCGGTGATCCTGGCGGTGTTCGTCGTGCGTTCGTTCGTCGTCGAGCCGTTCAAGATTCCGTCGGGCTCGATGGTGCCGACGCTGCTCGTCGGCGATTTCATCCTCGTCAACAAGTTCGAATACGGGCTGCGCCTGCCGGTCACGAACACGAAGATCACGCAGGGCAGCCCGCTGTCGCGCGGCGATGTCGTCGTGTTCCGCTATCCGAAGGACGAGTCGGTCGACTACATCAAGCGCGTGATCGGCCTGCCGGGCGATACCGTCGCGTACCAGGACAAGCAACTCACGATCAACGGCCAGCCGGTGCCCGAAACGCCGCTGCCCGATTTCTTCGACGACGAGCGCCAGAACTACGCGAAGCAGTTCGAGGAAACGATCGGCAACAAGAAGAACGCGATCCTCAACAACCCGGCCGTGCCGCCGTTCGTGATGGGCGCATACGACTATCCGTTTCGCGACAACTGCACGTACAACAGCCGCGGCGTGATCTGCAAGGTGCCGCCCGGTCACTACTTCATGATGGGCGACAACCGCGACAACAGTGCGGACAGCCGCTACTGGGGTTTCGTGCCGGACCAGAACATCGTTGGTCGTGCGTTCTTCATCTGGATGAACTTCAGCGACCTGAAGCGCATCGGTTCCTTCAACTGATCGCATTCGACTCAATCGCAATGCGCGACGCACGGGCCGCGTCGCGTATTGCCGAACTACTTTAAGAACCGGCGGTAACACCGCCTCGTCACGCCTTTTCGCGTCCGGCCGTGCCGTTTCGGCCCGACCGGCGCCCGCGTTATACTCCTGCACATGCCCCTATCCCAGTTGGAAAGCCGGCTGCGCTACGAATTTCGCAATGCGGAATTGTTGCGCCAGGCTTTGACCCATCGTAGTCACAGTGCCACGCACAACGAACGGCTCGAGTTTCTCGGCGACTCCGTTCTGAATTGCGCGGTGGCTGCCCTTTTGTTCCAGCGTTTCAGCAAGCTGGACGAAGGCGATCTGTCGCGCGTACGCGCCAACCTCGTCAAACAGCAGTCGCTGTACGAAATTGCTCAGGCCCTGAATATCTCGGACGGGCTGCGGCTCGGCGAGGGCGAACTGCGCAGCGGCGGGTTCCGCCGCCCGTCGATCCTCGCGGACGCGTTCGAAGCCATCATCGGGGCCGTGTTCCTCGATGGCGGCTTCGAAGCCGCCCAAGGGGTCATCAAGCGCCTCTATATCCCGATTCTCGACCACATCGATCCGCGCACGCTCGGCAAGGACGCGAAGACGCTGCTGCAGGAATACCTGCAGGGGCACAAGATCGCGCTGCCGACTTATACGGTGGTCGCGACGCATGGTGCGGCGCACAATCAGCAATTCGAAGTCGAATGCACGGTGCCGAAGCTCGACGTGAAGGTGTCGGGCTCCGGCGCGAGCCGGCGCGCAGCCGAGCAGGCCGCCGCGAAGAAGGCGCTCGACGAGGTGATGGCGGCCGCGCCGATGCTGGCCGCGAAGCCGAAGCGCTCGAAAAACGCGCGCGGGTCGAAGCATGTCGAACCCGAAATCGTGCCGGGCGTGAAGGGCGTGCAGGAAGCGCTCGACCTGCGCTCGCCGGAGCGGAAGGAACGCGCGGCGGCGCGCGAGGCGAGGGCGGCCGGTG